>JAABQT010000367.1 GCA_011391295.1 Betaproteobacteria bacterium | reverse complement strand
AATGCCGTCACTTGGCTTCGGCGAGCCAGAAACCCAGGTCGCGATCCAGCAACCGGGAAAGAAGCGCGTTGTCGGCGCGCAGGTCATCGGCGACGGCCGCGCGCATCTCCTGCGTCAGCGGCCTGGGCGAGGCGGAGACCGTGTTCCAGTCCGCCAGCCGCTTGATCCAGCTGCGCTTCTTGGGTCCGGCCTGCTTGTCCTTGCGCGCGGCGCGCCGTCCCGTCTCGATCCGGGTGCCGCGCGCCACCGGCAGGAAAAACAGCTCCTGCAGCCAGCGGTAGCGATAGATCCGGCTCTCGTACCTGCGCTTGAATACCGTCCGCCCGTCGTCCTCGACGCCCAGGAACTCAAGCGCGCGCCGGTACGTGGCCGGCTGATCCGCCACGAAATCGTCGAACACGATCACGTGCGTGCGCTCGCGCCCCGCGATCGCGAACAGGCGCTCGATGTGCGCGCCGTACCTGGCCACCTCCCCGTACATCAGCGTGCGCGGGTCGAGGCAGTGCGCGGGCAGGTTCTCTCCCCGCGCGCGCGCCTCCTGCAGCCGCCATGCCGTGGCGAAGTCCTCCTTGTCCTCCTGCAGCAGGAAGCGCATCTTCAGGTGGTAGGAAGGCAGCATGCTCATCGGGTTGCGCACCATGACGATGAAGCGCGCCTCGGGATTGAAATGCCGGATGCGCTCGATCGCCTCGGGCGCGTACAGGTAGGAAACAGACCCCTCGCCCACCGCGCGGTGCGCGCCGCGACGGTGGCCGAAATAGCGCTCGATGTAGTCGCGCTGCAGCTCATCCGGCGACGGCAGCGAGCGCAGCTGGGCAAAGTAGTGGGGCTCCTTGGGCCGCGAAAAGCAGATCTGCGGGTTCTTCGCGAAGAAGCGGCACAGCGAGGTCGTGCCGCAGCGCGGCGCTCCCACGACGAAGAAGTCAGGAAAACCGGCCGGCTGGGTCAAGGGCTAGCCCAGCTCTCCCACCGCGCGCCACGCCTCGTGGATCGCCGAGTGCGCATAGGGTTTCCACACGGCATCGGAGTTGGCGATGACGACGTTGCCGATCTTCTGCCGCGCGCGCTCGGGGATCTTCCTGCGCTCCGCGCGCACGTCGAACAGCGAGTTGTAAAAATAGGAATAACCGTGCGACCAGCGGTTCACGGTGATGGCGCGGATGTCGCGCGCAGCGTCGAAGCCGCCGGGTGCGAGCATGGCGTCCAGCTGTGCGCGGATTTCGCGCTCGAAGTCGGCGAAGGTCGCCGCCAGCAGCTTCGCCCGGCCTGCGCGCCACTGATCCCGCACCGTCAGGCCCGCGAGCGGGATGTACGGCACGTGCACCAGATGCAGGCACATCGGCTCGCCCGGCTTCACCGGGCTGCGGTAGCCGCCCATGTGCACCGGGTAGTCGAGCTTGACGCGCGAATGGAACGCCTGCGGCGCATACACCTCGTGCACCCCCAGTTTCGCGAAAGCCCGCCAATCGCGGATCAGCACCTTGGTATAGACCATCGGCGTCTTGACGCACTGGCGCAGCGCATCCTTCTGCTGCGCCGGCAGCTCCGGCACCATGTGCGCGGCCATCATGTTGTAGCAGGCGAGCACCACATGCTTCGCGGCGACGCGATGCAGCCGGCCCGCGCGCAGGTAGCCGACCGAGACCGTGCCTGTGACGTCCTCCACCGCAACAGCGGTGCTGTTCAGACGCAGGCGGACCGCTGCGCCGGCACGATCGAGCTTCGCATAGTCGAACGGCGCGAGCACCACGTCGTCCATGGTGCGTCCGGGCGCCACGCCGGGGATCAGCGCCCGCACAAGCATCCGCGCGATCGACGCGTTGCCATCCGGGAAGTGGTAGATGTAGGGCTCGTTCATCTCGGCCTGCGCCACCGCCGATCGCTCCTCCAGTCCGAGCGCGTCGAAGCCCGGATACCCTACTTCCCGCGCATCTGCCGCGGGCAGGCAGTCGGGGCCGACCCCGTAGAAGTCCAGGCTGCGGCCCGCGAAGTACCCTACCGCCTCTTCGCTCAGCCCTGCCTGCTTCAGTAGGAAATCGCGGTAGCTGGTCTTCGTGAGCAGCTCGCGCTTCGCCTGGGGCGTCATGCCGGCCAGCCAGTCGCGCGGCGCGGTGTGCAGCATGACCAGTTCGGCGCGCGCGGCCTCCGACATCGGAAACCCGGCGATGAACTCTGCGACCGGCTTGGCGTTCAGCCGGTCGGGCGCGATGTCGTCCGACACCAGCGGGGTGGGGTCGCCCTTCACCAGCACGTTGCGGCCGAAGTGCTCCGCATCGAAGAACACCCCGCGCGAGAGGCCCAGCCCGGGGTAGAGCTCGCGGTCGAAGGCGCGGTGGAAGCGCTCCAGGTCCACTCCCAGGTCCTTGAGGAACTGCTTCGTCTCGTCGCTGAACAGCGCGTTCGGAGACTGCAGCGACTCGCTGCCGCCGTAGGACAGGATGAGGCG
>JAABQT010000366.1 GCA_011391295.1 Betaproteobacteria bacterium | reverse complement strand
GCCGCGCGCGCGCGGGCAGCTTGCGCTCCTCCGAGATGAGCGATCCCACGATCACCGTCACCAACCTCGGCGACCAGGGCGTGGACGAGGTGTTCCCCATCATCTACCCGCCGCAGGTGGCGATCGTCGGCTTCGGGCGTCTCGCGCCGCGCCCCTGGGCGCAAGATGGCATGATCGGGGCCGTGCCGGCGGTGGTGGCGAGCCTCGGCGGCGACCACCGCGCGAGCGACGGCCATCGTGGCGCGCGCTTTCTCGCCGCGGTCGCGGCGCTGCTGCAGGAACCGGAGAAACCGGCATGAACGCCGATGACATCAGGAAAACCGTGCTCGCGGAGCTCAAGCGCATCGCGCCCGAGCTGGAGGACGTGCAGCCGGCGAAGCCGCTCAGGGACCAGGTGGATCTCGACTCGATGGACTGGCTGAACTTCCTCGTCGCGCTCCACGAGCGGCTGAAGATCGAGATCCCCGAGGCCGACTACCGCAAGCTCGGCACGCTCGAGCAGATCGTGGACTACCTGGCCAAGAAAGCGGCGTGAAGCACCATGAGACCGTAGGCGCACACCTCGTCGCCTCGGTGCTGCGCGCGCGGCCCGGCGAACGCGTGCGCGAGGTCCTCGCGCGCCTCGCCGAAGAGAAGCCCGCGTGCCTCGAGCTGGTGCTCGCCACCGACGAGCATGGGCGCCTGATCGGCGCAGCGCCGTTCGCGCGCGTGGTCGCGCTGGACGCCGACGAGCCGCTGGAGAAGGCGCTCGAGCGCGATTTCCCGCGCGTACGTCCCAACACCGACCAGGAGCGCGCGGCCTCGCTCGCACTGCACCACGGGGCGGACGCTCTGCCGGTGGTGGACGCCGAGGGCTGCGTGCTCGGCGTGATGCCCGCGCAGGCGATCATGCAGGTGCTGCGCCGCGAGCACGTCGAGGACCTGCACCTGCTCGCGGGCATCCAGCGCGAAACGTCGCAGGCGCGCCACGCCATAGAAGATCCTCCGATGCGCCGCATGCGCCACCGCCTGCCGTGGCTGCTCGCGGGCCTCGCCGGCGCCGCGCTCGCGACGGCGGCGATGGCGGGCTTCGAGTCCACGCTGAGCGCGCACATCGCCGTGGCGTTTTTCGTGCCGGGCATCGTGTATCTCGCCGACGCCATCGGCACGCAGAGCGAGGCGGTGGCGGTGCGCGGGCTGTCGCTCACGCGCACCGGCATCGGCCACCTTCTGGGCGGCGAGCTGCGCACCGGCATGGCGATCGGCGCCATCCTCGGCTTGATCAGCTTCCTCCCGGTCTGGATCGCCTTCGGCGAGCTGCGCCTCGCGGCTGCGGTGGCCATCGCGATTTTCGCCGCCGGCGCCATGGCTGCGGCGCTCGGGCTCATGCTGCCCTGGTGGCTCGCGCGGCTCGGCCGCGATCCGGCGCTGGGCAGCGGGCCGATTGCCACGGTGATCCAGGACATCCTCAGCCTGCTCGTATACCTCGGCGTAGTGCGCGCGTTCGGCGTGTAGGCCCGGGCCATGGACCGCGCCCTGCTGTCGCGCCTGCACGCGCACGCCCTCGCGGCCGGGGAGGTCGCGGTCGCGCTGGAGGCCGCGCCGCGCGGGCTCGAAGCCGGCGAAGCGACGCGGCGCCTGGCGGTGTTCGGGCCGAACGCGCTGCCGCGCGC
>JAABQT010000365.1 GCA_011391295.1 Betaproteobacteria bacterium | reverse complement strand
CCGCGCGCAGCACCACCCTCGCTGGCCGCGCTCTTCCTGCGCCAGTTCAAGAGCCCCCTGATGCTGGTGCTGCTCGCCGCTGCGGTGGTGTCGCTGCTGCTGCGGGAGTGGCCCGATGCCGCCTTCATCTTCGCAGCGGTGCTGATCAACGCGCTCATCGGCACGCACCAGGAGCGCGGCGCGCAGACCGCGGCGCAGGCGCTGCGCAATCTGGTCAGCCCGCGCGCGCTGGTGGAGCGCGCAGGGCATGCGCGCGAGATCGACGCCGCCGAGATCGTGCCGGGCGATCTGGTGCTGCTCGAGTCGGGCGCCAAGGTGCCCGCCGACCTGCGCCTGGTGAGCGCGCACCACCTGCAGGTCGACGAATCGCTGCTCACGGGTGAATCGATGACGGTGACCAAGGACCCGCAGGCGGTGCTGGCGCGCGACGCGCCGCTCGCCGAGCGGACCAACCTGGCGTTCGCCGGCACGCTGGTGCGCAGCGGTCGGGCGCGCGGCGTCGCGGTCGCCACGGGCACGGACACCGCGCTCGGTCGCATCGCCGTCTCGGTGCTCGGCAGGCAGGCCACCACGGCGCCGCTGGTGCTGCGCATGGAGCGCTTCACCTGGCTCATCACCGTCGCCGTGGGCGTGGCGGCGCTCGTGGTGGCGGGAGTATCGTTCACGCGCGGCGCCACGCTCGCCGAGGTGTTCGTGCTGGCCGTGGCCCTGGCGGTGGCCACGGTGCCCGAGGGCCTGCCGGTCGCGCTCACGGTCGCGCTGGCGGTGGGCATGCAGCGCATGTCGCGCC
>JAABQT010000364.1 GCA_011391295.1 Betaproteobacteria bacterium | reverse complement strand
ACGCGACCCGTTGTACACCGCCCCGCCCCACCAGCCTAACGCGACCTTGCGCTCTTCTCGACGGGCGAAAGCCGAACTGCGGCGCACCTGATAGGCGCTCATGCGAGGACGCGAAAACCGCGATGAACGACGCGGTGAAGCGCGGCAACGAGATCCTGCGCAAGTTCCAGTCGACCATTAAGTAGTCGCAAGCGGCAGCACGGCCGGCGCCGGGCGGAATGGAAAAGCGCGTCACCTTCCGCTCGGCGTGGCTGCCCTACGCCCTGGTGGCGCCGCAGCTCGCCATCACGGTGGTGTTCTTCTTCTGGCCCGCCGGGCAGGCGGTGTGGTTCTCGTTCCAGCTGCAGGACGCCTTCGGCCTGTCGACCCAGTTCGTCTGGTTCGACAACTTCGTGGCGTTGTTCCGCGACCCCAACTACTACGCCTCGTTCAGGACCACGGCGATCTTCAGCTTCTCGGTCGCGGCGCTCAGCATCGGCATCTCGCTGCTGCTCGCGGTGATGGCCGACCGCGTGATCCGCTTCGCGCTCGCCTACAAGACGATCCTCATCTTGCCGTATGCGGTGGCGGCCGCGGTCGCCGGCGTGCTGTGGTCGTTCATGTTCGCACCCTCGATCGGCATCGTGACTTTCGTGCTGAAGGCCATGGGCGTCGACTGGAACTGGGTCCTCAAGGGCGACCAGGCGATGCTGCTGGTGGTCATCGCGTCGGTGTGGAAGCAGATCCCGCACAACTTCCTCTTCTTCCTCGCCGGGCTGCAGTCCATTCCGAAGTCGCTGATCGAGGCGGCCGCCATCGACGGCGCGGGGCCGGCGCGACGCTTCTGGAGCATCGTCGTGCCGCTGCTTTCGCCCGTCACGTTCTTCCTGCTGGTGGTGGACCTCGTCTATGCGTTCTTCGAGACCTTCGGCGTGATCGACGCCACCACGATGGGCGGGCCGGCGCAGGCCACGCAGATCCTCGTCTACAAGGTGTACCACGACGGCGTGAAGTCGGCCGACATCGGCGGCTCCTCGGCCCAGTCGGTGATTCTGATGATCATCGTCATCGCGCTCACGGCGATCCAGTTCCGCTACATCGAGCGCAAGGTGCACTACTGATGATCGAGCGCCGGCCGGTCCTCGATTTCATCTCGCACGCCGTGCTGATCGCCGGCGCGCTCATCATCGCGTTCCCGCTGTACGTCGCCTTCATCGCCTCGACGCACTCGCTCGAGGACGTCATGCGCATGCCGATGTCGCTGCTGCCGGGCGAGCACCTGCTCGAGAACTACTATCAGGTGCTGACCGCCGGCTCCACCAAGGGCTCCAAGGCGGCGGTGTTCGACATGCTGATCAACAGCACCGTCATGGCGCTGGTGGTGCCGGTGGGCAAGATCACCATCTCGATCCTGTCGTCGTTCGCCATCGTCTACTTCCGCTTTCCGCTGCGCAACTTCTTCTTCTGGATGATCTTCGTCACGCTCATGCTGCCGGTGGAGGTGCGCATCATCCCGACCTTCAAGGTGATGGCGGACCTGGGCCTCCTGAACACCTACGCCGGCCTGACGCTGCCGCTCATCGCCTCGGCGACCGCGACCTTTCTGTTCCGCCAGTTCTTCATGACCATCCCCGACGAGCTGGCGGAGGCCGCGCGCATGGACGGCGCCGGGCCGATGCGCTTCTTCTGGGACGTGGTGCTGCCGCTGTCCAAGACCACCATGGCGGCGCTGTTCGTCATCCAGTTCATCTACGGCTGGAACCAGTACCTGTGGCCGCTGCTCATCACCAGCGAGGAGTCGATGTACACGGTGGTGATCGGCATCAAGCGCATGATCGTCGGCGGCGACGCCGCCAACGAGTGGCAGCTGGTGATGGCCACCGCGATCCTCGCCATGCTGCCGCCCGCGATGGTGGTGCTGCTGATGCAGAAGTGGTTCGTCAAGGGCCTCGTGGAGACCGAGAAATAATGGCCGCCGTATCGATCCGTAACGTGTTCAAGTCTTTCGGCGCCGTGAAGGTGATCAACGGCATTTCGATGGACATCCAGGACGGCGAGTTCGTCGTCATGGTCGGGCCCTCGGGCTGCGGCAAGTCCACGCTGCTGCGCATGGTGGCGGGGCTGGAGACGATCACCGCCGGCGAGATCGCCATCGGCAACCAAGTGGTAAACGACCTGGAGCCCAAGGACCGGAATATCGCCATGGTGTTCCAGAACTACGCCCTGTACCCGCACATGAGCGTGTACGGCAACATGGCCTACGGCCTGAAGATCCAGGGCCTCTCGAAAGCGGACATCGACAAGCGCGTGCAGCGCGCGGCGGAGATCCTCGAGCTCGCGCAGCTGCTCAAGCGCCGGCCGCGCGAGCTGTCCGGCGGCCAGCGCCAGCGCGTGGCGATGGGCCGCGCGATCGTGCGCGAGCCCAAGGTGTTCCTGTTCGACGAGCCGCTGTCCAACCTCGACGCCAAGCTGCGCG
>JAABQT010000363.1 GCA_011391295.1 Betaproteobacteria bacterium | reverse complement strand
CCGGGATCGCATCCACCGTGGCGCGGTCCAGGTGCGCGGGCAGCAAGGCTTGCTTGGCGACCTGGCGCGCTGCCACCGCCACCACCTCATCGCCGCGCTCGGCCGCTGCGGCGCGCAGGAACTGCCACACCGCGTCGGCGTCGCCCAGCGCGCGGTGGCGCGCCTTGCAGTCGATGCCGTGGCGCTGCATCACGCTGTCCAGATTGTGGCGCGCATGCTCGGGGTACAGGCGCCGCGAGAGCTGCACCGTGCATAGCGTTTTCGCTCGAAACTGCAGTCCTGCGCGCTCGAACTCCTGCTTGAGAAAGCCGTAGTCGAAACGCGCGTTGTGCGCCACCAGCACGCGGCCTTCGAGCCGTCCGTGCAGCTGCGCGGCGAGCGAGCCGAAGCTCGGCGCATCGGCCACCATGCCGTTGGTGATGCCGGTGAGCGCCTGGATGGCGGGCGGGATGCTGGTGCCGGGATTGACCAGCGTGCTCCATTCGCCGGCGACCTCGCCGTCGTCCACTTCGATTACCGCGACTTCGGTCACCCGGTCGTGCGCGGGGTGCGCCCCGGTGGTCTCCAGGTCGACGATGGCGAGCGGCGCGTCGAGCAATTGCAGGGCGGGGCCCAACATGAATATACGTCCAGTACGGCGACTCTACCGCAAAAGGCGCGCCAGCTGCCAGGCGGCGAAGCCGAGGATGGCGAAACCGGAGACGACATTGATGGCGCGCAGCACGCGCGGACCGACGCGCCCGCGCAGCGCGCCGGCGCCGACGGCGAGGATCAGCTGCCACGCCGCCGAGCCGAGGAATACGCCGGCGACGATCGCCGCCGCGAGCCGGTAATCGGCGTGCGCCGCGAGGCCCAGGCCGGCGAAGATCGCCGCGAAAGCGAGGATGGTCGGCGGGTTGGCGAGCGTGAGGCCGAAAGTGGAGAGAAACGCCGCGGCGAGGCTCCCGGGTTTCGCGGTGACGCCGTCCAGTTGCGGCCGGGAGGCGAGCGTGCGCAAGCCGAGATAAACGAGGAAACCACCGCCTCCCAGGCCGATCCAGAAACCGTGCTCGAGGAGGAAAACGGAAATCAGGGTCAGGCCGAAGGCAGCCACCGCGCCGTACAGCCCATCTGCCGCCGCGATGCCCATGCCGGAGGCAAAACCGGTGAGCGCGCCAAAGGCCACCGTGCGCCGGAAGCACAGCACCCACATCGGCCCCACCGTGGCGGCGAGCAAAAAGCCGAACGCCAGGCCCTTCAGGAACAGCAGCGTCATCCCAGCGCGACGTGGCGCGGCTGCGAGGCGACGCGCGCGATCCAGTCCTTCACTGCCGGAAATGCGCCGAGATCGAACCCGCCGTCGGCAGCGGCGTGCGTATAGGCGTAGAGCGCGATGTCGGCGACCGAGTAGCGCGCGCCGGCGAAGTAGGGCGCCTGCGAAAGGTGCTGCTGCATCACCGCCAGCGCCTGGCGGCCGCGTTCCTGCAGCCGCGGCAATTCACTGCGCCGCGGCGCGTCGGCGGGCAGATGGCGCAGGATGAAGCGCGCCACTGCGATGTAGGGCTCGTGGCTGTACTGCTCGAAGAACATCCACTGCAGGGCGCGCGCGCGGCCGGTCTTGTCCGCGGGCAGGAGCGGCGTGCCCTCCGCCAGGTAGTAAAGGATGGCGTTCGATTCGGGCAGGTGGCTGCCGTCCTCGAGTTGCAGCGTGGGCACCTTGCCGTTGGGATTGCGCGCGAGGAATTCCGCCGTGCGCGTGCCGCCCCGGGTCGAATCCACTTCCACCCAGCGGTACGGCAGCGCAAGCTGCTCCAGCGCCAGCTTCACCTTGTAGCAGTTGCCCGAATCCGCCATGCCGTAGACCGTGAGCATGCAGCGCATTGTAGTATTCTCGGGCTCCCGTGCGTTATGAGCTCCTCGTCGGCCTGCGCTACACCCGCGCCAAGCGCCGCAACCACTTCATCAGCTTCATCTCGCTCATTTCCATGGCGGGCCTCGCGCTCGGCGTCGCCGCGCTGATCGTGGTGCTCTCGGTGATGAACGGCTTCCAGACCGAGATCCGCACGCGCATCCTGGGCATCGCTTCGCACGTGCAGATCGCCGATGCGCGCGGCGCAATGGCCGACTGGCAGGGCGTGGCGCGCGCGGCCGCCGGCAATCCGCGCGTGCTGGCGACCGCGCCCTATGTCAACGGCCAGGGCATGCTCAGTTTCGGCAGGGCGGCGCGCGGCGTGCAGGTGCGCGGCGTGCTGCCTGAGCAGGAGTTGCGCGTAACGGACCTCGGCGCACACATGACGGCGGGCCGGCTCGAAGCGCTGCAGCCGGGGGAGTTCGGCATCGTGCTCGGCGCCGACCTGGCGCGCGCGCTGGGCGCGCTGGCGGGCGACAAGGTGGCCCTCATCATCCCGCAGGGCAACGTCACGCCCGCGGGCGTGGTGCCGCGCC
>JAABQT010000362.1 GCA_011391295.1 Betaproteobacteria bacterium | reverse complement strand
CGCGATATAGGCGAGGTTGGAGCGCCTGCTGTCGTCGGAAAATGGCACCGGCTGGCGAAAGCGCTGCGCCAGGCGCTCGGCATCCTGCACCACGACGGACGCGCCGACGCGCGCCACCAGCGGATCCGCATCCAGCTGCAGCAAGCGCGCGTAGCTGCGCACCATGCCGCGCACCGCGGCGCCGCCGGGCAGCCGGTCCAGCGCCCCGCGCTCCAGCGCATCCAGCTGGCGCGGCGCGAATTTCAATTGCTTCGCCGCCTCTTCGAGGCTCAGGCCCGCCGCTTCACGCGCACGCGCGAGTTCGGCACCGACCGTGACATTTCCGTCGCGCGCCGGCTCGGGGGTCGCGGATGGCAGGCTACTCATAGGCGCCGCGCTGCAGGGACTGGAACTCCGGCGACCCCGGAAAGCGGCGCCGCAGCTGGTTGGCATAGGACAGTTCCGCGGCGCGCGCACCAAGGCGGCGCTCGATGCGCAGCGCCAGCCAGAGCGATTCCGGCGTCGCCTCGGCGACCTTCACGTAACGCGCGACCAGGGGCCGCGCCTCGGCGAAGCGGCCCTGGCGATAACGCAATTGCGCGGACTGCAGCAGCGCTGCGGGCTGGTTCGGATCGATGCGCAGCGCACGCTGCAGCTGGTCCTCGGCCTGCGCGAGCTTGCCAACGCGCAGCGCGCAGGTGCCGGCCGCGGCATGGGAGCGGGCCGGCGTCGCATACAGCGGATTGCCGAGCGCGCGCAGGAAATACGGCGCGGCCTCGTGTTCCTTGCCGCTCTGGCACAGGAACCAGCCGTAGTTATGGTTGATGTCCGGATCGTCGGGCGAGTAACCCAGCGCGCGCTGGAAATTCTGCCGTGCGAGGTCGTTGTCGCCCAGCTGCATGTACACCAGCCCAAAGATGCCGTGCGCCGTGGCGTAGGTCGGATCGGCGGCCACCGCGATGCGCAGCTCTTCCAGCGCGACGCTCATGCTGCCGCTCTGGTAGTACAAGGTGGCGAGCTCGGTGTGGATGCGCGCGCGGTTGCGCGGCGCGCTGGGCTCGCCGACGATGGCGCCGGTATTGGTCACCGGCCCCTCGGGCGCCTGTGCCGCGCAACCCGCGAGCAGCGCGAGCGCCAGCCACAGCGCGCGGCTCATGGACGCAGCTCCACGACGCGCGGCGCGTTCGCACGGCGCGTGCGGTCGGTGACCTGGCCGGCCAGCTGGCCGCACGCGGCGTCGATGCCGTCGCCGCGCGTCTTGCGCGTGGTCACGGTGACGCCCTGGCGCTGCAGGATCTGCGCGAATGCGCGCATGCGCTCGGGCGGCGAGCGCTTGAATCCGGCCGCCGGAAACGGATTGAACGGAATGAGGTTGAATTTGCAGCTCACGCGCGTGGCGATTTGCGCGAGTTCGTGCGCATGCTCGTCGGCATCGTTGACGCCGTCGAGCATCACGTACTCGAAGGTGATGAAGTCGCGCGGCGCCCGCTCCAGGTAGCGTGCGCACGCGCGCAGCAATTCGCGCATCGGGTATTTGCGATTCACCGGCACCAGGCGGTCGCGCAGCGCGTCGTTGGGCGCATGCAGGGAAACCGCCAGCGCCACCGGACATTCGTCGCGCAGGCGGTCCATGCCGGGGATCACGCCGGAGGTCGACACGGTCACGCGCCGGCGCGAAAGGCCGTAGGCGTTGTCGTCGAGCATCAGGCGCAGTGCGGGGATCACGTGGTCCAGGTTCAGCAGCGGCTCGCCCATTCCCATCAACACCACGTTGGTCACCGGGCGCTCGCCGCCGAGCATGCGGTTCGCCAGCCACAGCTGGCCGACGATCTCGCCGGTGCTCAGGTTGCGATTGAAGCCTTGCTTGCCGGTGGCGCAAAACGGGCAGTCCAGGGTGCACCCGGCCTGGCTCGACACGCACAGCGTGCCGCGCCCGGTCTCGGGGATGAACACCGCGTCCACCGCGTTCGCGCCGTCCACTTTCAGCAGCCATTTGCGCGTGCCGTCGGCGGCGGTGTGATCGCCAACGATTTCCGGCGCCTGCACCACCGCCGCCGCCGCCAGCTTGACGCGCAGCGCCTTGGCCAGGTCGCTCATCCTTGCGAAATCAGACTCGCGGCGCTGGTGCACCCACTGCAGCACCTGGCGCGCGCGAAACGGCTTTTCGCCGTGCGCATGGAAGAAGGCGGCCAGCCCGGCCGCGTCCAGGTCGAGGAGATTGGCCATCATGTCAGCGCGCGAACACCTCGCAGGCGGGGAAGAAATACGCGATTTCGGTGCGCGCCGTCTCCGTCCCGTCCGAACCGTGCACCGCGTTCGCGTCGATCGAAGCGGCGAAGTCCGCCCGGATCGATCCCTTGGCGGCCTTCCTGGGATCGGTGGCGCCCATCAGATCGCGGTTCACTGCGATCGCGTCCTTGCCTTCGAGGACCTGCACCAGCACCGGGCCGGAGATCATGAAATCCACCAGGTCACGGAAG
>JAABQT010000361.1 GCA_011391295.1 Betaproteobacteria bacterium | reverse complement strand
GGCGACGCCGCGTGGTGTATTTCCCCGGCTCCACCATCGGCAACCTGGATTTCGAGGAGGCGCAGGCCTTCCTGTCGATGAGCCGCGCGCAGGTCGGCACGGGCGGCGCGATGCTGATCGGCGTCGACCTGAAAAAGGACGCCAACCTGCTGCACGCGGCCTACAACGACGCCAAGGGCGTCACTGCGCGCTTCAACCTGAACCTGCTGCGCCGGATCAACCGCGAGTTGGACGCCGGCTTCGACCTGCGGCGTTTTCGCCACTACGCCTTCTACAACGCAGCGCGCGGCCGCATCGAGATGCACCTGGTGTCGCTCGCGCGCCAGACGGTGCGCATCGGCCGCCACCGCTTCGGCTTCGAGGCCGGCGAGACCATCCACACCGAGAATTCGTGCAAGTACACGGTGGAGGAGTTCCGCGCCCTCGCGGCGCAGGCAGGATTCAGAAGCGCAAAGGTGTGGCTGGACGCGAAGCGCCGCTTCGCGCTGTTTGGCCTGGTGGCCGCCTAGCCGCTCAGACCGCGCTGATGCGCGCCCCGGGCGGATGGTGGCCGACGGCGCGCGAGATGCGCTCAGCGGTTTCCTTGACCAGCGGTCCCCACTGCGGTTTCATGCGGTCGGCGGGCGTGGACAGCGAGAGCGCCGCGATCAGCTGGCCGTGGTCGTCGCGGATGCCGGCGGCGACGCAGCGCACGCCGAGCTCGGCCTCCTCCTGGTCGGTGGCCCAGCCCTGGCGCTGGGTGCGCTCGAGGTCGCGCTCCATGAGCTGCAGGCTGGTGAGCGTGCTGCGCGTGTGCGCGGCGAGCCCGGTGCGCTTGGCGTATTCGCGCAGCCGCGGGAAGCCGTCTTCCAGCAGGAACAGTTTGCCCGCCGCGGTGATGTGCAGCGCGGCGCGCGCGCCGATCACGTGCACCACGCGCATTGCCGCGCGGCCCGAGGAGGTGCGTTCCACGTACACGATCTCGTCGTCGTGGCGCACGGACAGGTTCACGGTTTCGCCGGTGTGCGCGTGCAGCTCGCGCATCACCGGCAGCGCGAGTTCGCGCACGCTGATCCGGGAGCGCACCATGTTGCCCAGTTCCAGGAGGCGCATGCCCAGGCGGTAGCTGCCCGGATCGATGCGGTCCACCAGGCGGCCGCCAGCCATCGCCGACAGGATGCGGTGCGCGGTGGACGGATGCAGCCCGGTGTACTGCGCGACCTGCTTCAACCCCAGCGGCTCGGGATGCGAGGCGAGCACGTTCAGCAGCTTCATCATCCGGTCGATGACCTGGACCGGGCCCTTGATCTCGTCTTTCGCGCTCATGGACCCGGGATTCTATCTCACGATGTGAAACGCGCGTGCTAGGATCTCCGCCCATGCCGGTCGTGACAAATATCGCGGACCTGCGCCAGATGGCGCGCCGGCGCGTCGCCAAGGCGGTGTTCGACTACGTCGATCGCGGCTCCTACGACGAGGCCACGCTGCGCGCCAACCGCGCGGACCTCGATGCGCTGCAGTTTCGCCAGCGCGTGGCCATCGACGTGGACCAGCGTTGCACGCGCAGCACCATGGCTGGGCAGGACGTCGCCATGCCGGTGGCCATCGCGCCGGTGGGTCTCACCGGACTGAACTGGGCCGACGGCGAGATTCACGGCGCGCGCGCCGCTGAGAAATTCGGCATTCCGTTCACGCTCTCCACCATGTCCATCTGTTCGATCGAGGATGTGGCGGGGGCGGTGGCGAAGCCCTTCTGGTTCCAGCTCTACGTGATGCGCGACCGCGGCTTCTCCGCCTCGCTCATCGAGCGCGCCAAAGCGGCGAAGTGCTCGGCGCTGATGCTCACGCTCGACCTGCAGATCCAGGGGCAGCGCCACATGGACCTGAAGAACGGCCTCACGGTGCCACCCAGGCTCACGCTCGGCACCATGTTCGACGTAATGAGCAAGCCCGGCTGGGTATTGAACGTGCTCTCGGGCCGGCGCAAGAGCTTCGGCAACCTGGAAGGGCGCATTCCCGACGCGAAAAGCCTCACCACGCTATCGCATTGGATCGCCGGGCAGTTCGACCCGACGCTGTCCTGGAAGGACATCGAGTGGGTCAGGAATCTGTGGGGCGGCAAGCTGATCCTTAAGGGCATTCTCGACGCCGAGGACGCGAACATCGCCGCCTCCGCGGGCGTCGACGCCATCGTGGTGTCCAATCACGGCGGGCGCCAGCTGGACGGCACCGTGTCGTCGATCCGCGCGCTGCCCGAAGTGGTGCGGGCGGTGGGCGGGCGCACCGAAGTGTGGTTCGACAGCGGCGTTTGCTCGGGTCAGGACGTGCTGCGCGCCCTGGCGCTGGGCGCCCGGGGCACGATGATCGGCAAGGCCTTCGCCTACGGGCTGGGCGCGATGGGCGAGGCGGGCGTGGCGAAAGTGCTCGAGATCATGCACAAGGAACTCGACGTCACCATGGCGCTGTGCGGCCTGCGAGACGTCAAGGACGCGAGTC
>JAABQT010000036.1 GCA_011391295.1 Betaproteobacteria bacterium | reverse complement strand
GCCACCCCGGTGCCGCTGGAGGAGCCGCCCGGAACGCGCTGGCGCGCGATGTCCCACGGATTCCACGGCGTACCCATCAGCGGGTTGGTACCCCAGGCGCCGAACGCGAATTCGACCATGTGCAGCTTGCCAAGCGGGATCATGCCGGCGGCGAGCAGGCGCTCCACGGTGGCGCAGGTGGTGTCAGCCACGCGCGCGGCCCACATCTTCGAGCCGATGGTGCCGACGCGCCCGGCGATGTCGCACAGGTCCTTCAGGCCGATCGGCAGGCCGTGCAGCGGCCCGAGCGGCAGGCGCGCCTTGCGCGCGGCATCGGCGGCGTCGGCGAGGGCACGCGCTTCCGCGGCGTAGACATCGACAAAGGCGTGCAGCTTGCCGTTCAGCTTGTCGATGCGCGCGAGGTGCGCGTCGACGATCTCGCGGCTCGAGCATTGCGCGCGGCGCAGCAACTCAGCCTGCTCCAGGAGCGTAAGGTCGGTGAGTTCCATGGTTCTTCTCCTGACAGTGCGTCGGCGCGCTCAGATTTTCGCCACCACGTGGTGCCACGCTGCAGTCCGCGGGTGCATTGGCATTATAGTGACCCGACCTTCGCCCCCGGATCACGCCATGCCCGACCCGATCAACGACCCTGGCATCATCACCGAGCTTGCCGCCGACACCTCCTACGGCGGCTACCTGTGCCTCGAGCGCCTGCTGTCGGCGCAGCTGCCGCGATCCGCGCCGGCGCACCATGACGAGATGATGTTCATCATCCAGCACCAGACCTCGGAGCTGTGGATGAAGCTCATGATCCACGAATTGAGCGCCGCGATCGTGCATGTGCGCGCCGACCGGCTCGACCCCTGCTTCAAGATCCTGGCGCGCGTGAAGCAGATCCAGCGCCAGCTGTTCGAGCAGTGGGCGGTGCTGGAGACGCTCACACCCTCGGAGTATGCCGAATTCCGCGATGCGCTCGGGCCGGCCTCGGGCCTGCAGTCGTTCCAATTCCGCGCCATCGAGTTCCTGCTCGGCAACAAGAACGCGCGCATGCTCGACGTGCACCGCCACGACGCGAAGATCCACGCCTGGCTGCGGGGCCTGCTCGAGGCGCCGAGCCTGTACGAGGAGTTCCTGCGCTACCTCGCGCGCCGCGGCATGGCGGTGCCCGGGGAGTGCGTGCAGCGGGACTTCTCCACGCCGCACGAGCGCCATGCCGGACTGACTGCGGTGTTCCGCGCCATCTACGAGGACCCCAAGCGCTATTGGGACGCCTACGACATGTGCGAGAAGCTGGTCGACGTGGAGCAGAATTTTCAGCTCTGGCGCTTTCGCCACGTGAAAACCGTGGAGCGCGTGATCGGCTTCAAGCGCGGCACCGGCGGCACCGCGGGGGTGGCGTTCCTGCGCAAGACGCTGCAAGCAGTGCTGTTTCCCGAGCTGATCGACGTGCGCACCGAGATCGGAGCGAAATGAGCTTCGCGGCGGCGCTCGCGCAGCTCGGCGCCGGGCCGCTCACCGAGGCGGGGCTGCGCGCGCAGGTCTGGCCGCTGTTTTCGCGCGTGTTGGGGCGCTCCAAGCGCGAGATCTACCTCGCCAACCATTCCCTCGGCCGCCCGCTGGATCGCGCCGCCGCGGACGTCGCGGCGGCGATGGACGCCTGGTACCGCGACCTGGACGGCGCCTGGGGTCCGTGGCTCGAGGCGCGCGAACGGCAGCGCGCGCTCACCGCGAAACTCCTGGGCGCGCCGCGCGCCGACAGCATCATCCCCAAGACCAGCGCCGGCCAGGGCCTGCGCGCGGTGCTCAATGCGCTCGATGCGCCGCTGCGCGTGGTCAGCACCGAGGGCGAGTTCGATTCGCTCGATTTCATCCTGCGCGCCTACCGCGAGCGCGGCCGCGTCGCGTTGATGCTGGTGGCGCCACGCGCAGACGGGCGCTTCCACGTCGAGGATTTGATCGCCGCCTTGCGCCCGGGCAAGGGCGCGCAATTGATCGTCCTGTCCACGGTGATGTTCCGCACCGCGCAGGTGATGCAAGGCTTGCCGGACCTGGTGCGGGCGGCGCATGGCGCCGGCGCGATGGTGCTGCTCGATCTGTACCACCACGCGGGCGTGCTGCCGGTCGATCTGGCGGCGCTGGAGGCCGACTTCGCGGTGGGCGGCTCCTACAAGTACCTGCGCGGCGGCTCGGGCGCGTGCTGGCTCTACGTGCGGCCCGACCATCTCGAGCGGCTGCGCACGCTCGATACCGGCTGGTTCGCCAAGAAGGACGCATTCGCCTACCGGCGGCCGGACCCGCCGCAGTACGGCCCGGGGGGCGACGCCTGGCTGGAGTCGACGCCGCCGGTGCTCACGCCTTACCAGGCGCTGGCGGGGCTCGAATTCACGCTCGCCATCGGCGTCGAGCGCCTGCGCGCCTACTCGCTCGCGCAGCAGGCGAAGCTGCTCGAGTTGCTGGCCGCGCAGGGCGTGCCGGCCGAAGGCGCGCGCGCAGACCACGGCGCCTTTGTCACTGTGCAGCACGCGCATGCGGCCGAGCTCGTTGCCGGGCTTGCCCGGCGAGGCGTCAACGGCGACGCGCGCGGCGACCTGCTGCGCCTGTGCCCGGACCTCCTGAATACGCAACAGGAGCTCGCGCGCGCCGCAGGCGCGCTGAAGGATGCCCACGACGCGCTGGCCTAGCCCATCCGTCCATCGTTCACGGCGCAGTGGCCATGGGCTGCGCGGCGGCGGGGCGGAGCGTATATTCGTGCCTCGATGACGATCTACCATCAGGGTGCCGCCCGCGCCCCGCGCGAGCTGCCGGTGACGCCCGCCGAGCGCGCAGCGCGCATCGAGCTGGCTGCCGCCTACCGCGTGTTCGACCGCCTCGGCTGGACCGAGATGATCTTCAACCACATCACGCTGCGCGTCCCCGGGCCGGAAAAGCTGTTCCTCATCAACCCCTTCGGACTGCATTACAGCGAGATCACCGCCTCCAGCCTGGTGCTGATCGACATCGAGGGCCACCCGGTGCGCGCATCGCAGTGGCCGGTGAACCGCGCCGGCTTCGTCATCCACTCCGCGATCCACGAGCACGTCGCGCCCGCGCATTGCGTGATGCACACCCACACCACCACCGGCATGGCGGTCGCCTGCCAGCGAGACGGACTTTCGCCCACCAATTTCTATGCCGCGCAGCTGCACGGCGGCGTCGCCTACCACGACTTCGAAGGCATCACGGTGGAACAGGGCGAAAAGCAGCGCCTGGTCAAGAGCATCGGCGACAAGCAGGCGGTGATCCTGCGCAACCACGGGCTGCTGGCCTGGGGCCCGTCGGTGCCCGAGGCCTTCCTCACGCTCTGGACGCTGCAGCGCGCCTGCGACGTGCAGATCGCCTCGAGCAGCGCGGGGCCGCTCAACCCGATCCGGCCGGAAGTATTCGCGCAGACCGTGCGCGAGTCCGGGCCGGGAGAGAAGCGCACCTGCGAGGATGTGTTCGCCGCGCTGGTGCGTCTCGTTGATGCCAAGGACCCTTCTTACCGCGACTGAAGTCCGCATTCCCGATCCCGGAGGCACCGCCAACATGCTCGCCGCAACCCTGCATCGCTTCCCCGCCCTGCGCGATTTGCGCGTCCAGTTCGCGGCCCTGGCCTGTGTGACCGCCTTGCCGTTCGTCGCCGGCGCTGCCTACGACATCTGGTTCGCAATGCAGACGGCGTCCGGAACGATTCTGTCCCAGGCGCACGCCGACGTGATCGAGGTACGCATCGGCGGGCTCGCGCTCGCGCTGATGGTCTCGGGGCTGCTCGCCGCACTGCTCTTGCACCGCATGGCGCCCGCGAGCGACGCGGCGCATGCCGACGCGGTGCCGCGGGATGCGGCCGCACTGAACAGCCTGCTGAAACGCCGCGTGGAGTCGCGCACGCGGGACCTTGAGCGCTCGGTCCAGGAGCTCGAGTCCAATTCCTACGTCGTGTCGCAAAATCTTCGTGCGCCGCTCGGCGCCATCGATGCCTGTGCGTCGCTGCTCGAACGCCACCACCGCGGCGGGCTCGATCAGGAGGGCGTCGCCCTGCTCGGGCGCCTGCGCAGCAACGCGAAGCGCATGGCGCGGGTGGTCGACGCAATGATCGAGTATTCCCGGCTCGGGCGCCGCTGGCTGGTGCTGCAGGCGGTGGACATGACCGAAGTCGCCAAGGCGACCGTCGACGACATGCGCCTCAGCCAGCAGGAACGGGCGCGCGTCTGCATCGCCAGCCTGCCGCGCGTGCCGGCCGACGCCACCCTGCTGTCCCTGGTGTGGCGCGAGCTGATCGACAACGCGCTCAAGTTCTCGGCCCGTGCGAGCGAGCGCAATGTGCGCATCGAGGGCGCGGTGCGCCACGGGGTGGCCGAGTTCCGCGTCAGCGATGACGGCGCCGGATTCGACCAGGCGCGGGAGGCAAAGCTGTTCAAGCTGTTCGAGCGCCTGCACGCGGAGGACGAGTATCCGGGCGCCGGCACCGGGCTGGCTTTCGTGAAGCGCATCGTCGAGCGCCATGGCGGTTGCGTGTGGGCCGAAGGGCAACCCGGAAAAGGCGCGACTTTCGGCTTCGCCCTGCCGTTGGGGGCGCCGGGCGAGGCGGCGGCGCGCGATTGACGTTTACGTAAACGTCACATAGGCTTGCCGCCATGACCGACCTGTCCGAGTCGAAAAGCCTGGTCTACAAGGCGAAGCACAAGATCCGCTTCGTCACCGCGGCGAGCCTGTTCGACGGCCACGACGCCTCGATCAACATCATGCGCCGCATCCTGCAGGCCTCGGGCGCGGAGGTGATCCACCTCGGCCACAACCGCTCGGTGGAGGACGTGGTGAGCGCGGCGCTGCAGGAGGACGTGCAGGGCATCGCGATTTCGTCCTACCAGGGCGGGCATCTGGAGTACTTCAAGTACATGGTGGACCTGCTGCGCGAGCGCGGCGGGGCGCGGATTCAGGTGTTCGGCGGCGGGGGCGGCGTGATCGTCGCCGACGAGATCAAAGCGCTGCAGGACTGCGGCGTGGCGCGCATCTACTCGCCGGAGGACGGCCAGAAAATGGGCCTGCAGGGCATGATCAACGACATGCTCGTGCGCTGCGACTTCGACCTCGCGCGGCATGCGCCGAACAAGCTGCCGATCGCCGACCCGAGGGCTCTGGCTCAGGTGATCAGCGCGCTGGAGCTGGGCGCGTACGTCGACAAGACGGGGTTGCTGGCCGCGGCAAAGGCGCATCCCGCGCCGGTGCTGGGCATCACTGGCACCGGCGGCGCCGGCAAGAGCTCGCTCACCGATGAGCTGGTGCGGCGATTCCGCCTGGACCAGCTGGACCGGCTGAAGATCGCCATCCTGTCGGTGGACCCGACGCGCAAGAAAACCGGCGGCGCGCTGCTCGGTGATCGCATCCGCATGAACGCCATCGGCGGCGCCAACATCTTCATGCGTTCCCTCGCCACGCGCGATTCAGGCGTGGAGATCGCGCAGTGCCTGCCCGAGGCCATCGCCGCCTGCCGCGCCGCGGGCTACGACCTGGTGATCGTGGAGACCTCCGGCATCGGCCAGGGCAACGCGGCGATCGTGCCGCTGGCGGACGCCACGCTGTACGTGATGACGCCGGAATTCGGCGCGGCCAGCCAGCTCGAGAAGATCGACATGCTGGATTTCGCGGACTTCGTGGCGATCAACAAGTTCGACCGGCGCGGCGCCGAGGACGCGCTGCGCGACGTCAGGAAACAGGTGCAGAGGAACCGCCAGGGTTTCGGCCAGTCCCCCGAAACCATGCCCGTGTACGGCACCATCGCGGCGCGCTTCAACGACGATGGGGTCACTGCGCTGTATCACGCGGTGGCGCACGAACTCAGGAACAAGGGGCTCAAGCTCGGCGCCGGCGTCCTGCCGCAGCCCGCGGGAAAGGTGTCCTCGAACGTGCACGTCATCGTGCCGCCGCAGCGCGCGCGCTACCTGGCCGAGATTGCCGAGGGCCAGCGGAAATACCACGCGCATGGCGCGGCCCAGGCGCAGCTCGCGCGCGAGCGCCAGCAGCTCGCCGCAGCGAGGCGCATGAGCGGCCTGGAGGCGCTCGAGCCCCTGGTGGCCGACAAGGACGCCAGGCTGGACGCGAACTCGAAGCAGCTGCTTGCCTCGTGGCCCGAGACGCTCAAGTCGTATGCGGGCGAGCAATTCATCAGCTCGGTGCGCGAGCGCGAGCTGCGCACGAAATTGCGCGTGGAAACCTTGTCCGGCACCAGCATTCCCAAGGTGGCGCTGCCGAAGTACGAGGACCACGGCGAACTGCTGCGCTGGCGCCTGCGCGAGAACCTTCCCGGCGCGTTCCCCTACACCGCGGGCGTGTTTGCGTTCAAGCGCGAGAACGAGGACCCGACGCGCATGTTCGCGGGCGAGGGCGACGCGTTCCGCACCAACAAGCGTTTTCACCTCCTGTCGAAGGACATGCCGGCCAAGCGCCTGTCCACGGCCTTCGACTCGGTGACGCTGTACGGCTTCGATCCGGACGAGCGGCCCGACATCTACGGCAAGGTGGGCAACTCGGGCGTGTCCATCGCCACGCTCGATGACATGAAGGTGCTGTACTCGGGCTTCGACCTGTGCGACCCGGCGACCTCGGTGTCGATGACCATCAACGGTCCGGCACCCACGCTGCTGGCGATGTTCTTCAACACGGCCATCGACCAGCAGGTCGAGCAGTTGGGCCGCAAGCCGACGCACAAAGAGCTGGCCGAGATCACGGCGAGGACCATGTCCGCGGTTCGCGGCACCGTGCAGGCCGATATCCTCAAGGAAGACCAGGGGCAGAACACCTGCATCTTCTCCACCGAGTTCTCGCTCAAGGTGATGGGCGACATCCAGCAGCACTTCATCGACAAGGACGTGCGCAACTTCTACTCGGTGTCGATCTCGGGTTATCACATTGCCGAGGCGGGCGCGAACCCGATCTCGCAGCTCGCGTTTACGCTTGCCAACGGCTTCACGTTCGTCGAGTCCTACCTCGCGCGCGGTATGCAGATCGACGACTTTGCGCCCAACCTGTCGTTCTTCTTCAGCTACGGCATGGATCCCGAGTACGCGGTGCTCGGCCGCGTGGCGCGGCGCATCTGGGCGGTGGCGATGCGCAGCCGCTACGGCGCCAACGAGCGCTCGCAGAAGCTCAAGTTCCACTCGCAGACTTCGGGGCGCTCGCTGCACGCGCAGGAGATCGCGTTCAACGACATCCGCACCACGCTGCAGGCGCTGATCTCGACCTACGACAACACCAACTCCCTGCACACCAACGCCTTCGACGAGGCGATCACCACGCCCACCGAGGATTCGGTGCGCCGCGCCATGGCGATCCAGCTGGTCATCAACAAGGAATGGGGACTGGGGAGGAACGAGAATCCGAACCAGGGCAGCTTCATCATCGACGAGTTGACCGACCTGGTGGAGGAGGCGGTGCTGAAGGAGTTCGAGGCGATCAGCTCAAGGGGCGGCGTGCTCGGCGCGATGGAGACCGGCTACCAGCGCGGCAAGATCCAGGAAGAGTCCATGCACTACGAGCACAAGAAGCACGATGGCTCGTACCCGATCGTGGGCGTCAACACCTTCCGCAACCCGCACGGCGACACGGCACCGCAAAAGGTCGAGCTGATCCGCTCCACGGAGCAGGAAAAACAATCGCAGCTCAGGCGCCTGCGCGAATTCCACCAGCGCCACGCCAAGGAGGCGCCGGCGATGCTGGAGCGCCTGCGCCAGGCGGTGATGCGCGACGAGAACGTGTTCGCGGTGCTGATGGACGCGGTGCGCGTCTGCTCCCTGGGCCAGATCACCCACGCCCTGTTCGAGGTGGGCGGGCAGTACCGCAGGAACATGTGACGGGTTTGGACGTGGCGGCGCGCGCAGGCTCGAATATCGTCCGCACCATGTGCCCGATGAGCTGCCACCCGACGCTGTGCGGCATGCTGGCCGAGGTGCGCGAGGGCAAGCTGGTGGGCGTGAAAGGGGATGCAGCCAACCCCGACAGTCAGGGGTTCCTGTGCATCCGCGGACAGGCGTCGCCGGAGATCTTCGACAACCCCGCGCGCCTGTTGCACCCCCTGGTGCGCGACCGGCGCAGCGACGGGTTCCGGCGCGCTTCCTGGGACGAAGCGCTCGAGCGCATCGTGGCCAGCATGGCGCAATCTGCGCCGGCGGCCACTGCCATCTGGCCGGGACACGGCACCTTCACCACCAACTACGGCACGCGCATCAGCGCGCAGTTGATGGCCCGCTTCGCGAACTTCCACGGCAGCCAGTTCTGGAGCCCGACGATGATTTGCTGGGGCCTGGGCGCCTTCGGGCTGGGACTGACCGGCATGCTCGAAACCAACACCAAGGAGGACATGGGCGAGAGCTCGCAGCTCATCCTCCTGTGGGCTGCCAACCTCGCCAGCCAGCCCAACACGGCGCGGCACCTGCTGGCGGCCAAGCGTCGCGGTGCGCATATCGTGACCATCGACGTGCGCCACACCGAGGCCGCCGCCAAGTCGGACGAAGTGCTGATCCTCCGGCCGGGCAGCGACACCGCGCTGGCGCTGGCGATGATGCATGTGATCTGCGCCGAGCGACGCCATGACGCCGCGTTCGTGGCGCGGCACACGGTGGGCTTCGAGCAGCTCGCGGCGCATGTACGGGAGTTCTCGCCGGACTGGGCCGCAGGTGTCACCGGCATTGCGGCCGAGCGCATCGTGGCGCTGGCGCGCCGCTACGCCGGCACGCGACCGGCGATGATCGTGCTGGGCGGCAGTTCGATGCACAAGGGAAACAATGGCTGGCTCGCCGGGCGCGCGATCGCCTGCCTGCCGGGGCTGACCGGGAACGTGGGCATCGCGGGCAGTGGCTTCGGCCCGCGCCACGGCAGCGCGGCGCACGGCCGTGGCCTGGGCAGCATCATCGAGCCGCAGCGCCGCGTGCCCGGGACGGCAATGCCCAACCAGATGTCAGGCGTCACCGCGGCCTTGCGCGAGGGCCGCATCCACACCTTGCTGCTGATGGGAACGAACATGTTGTCGTCGTTCGCTGACGCTGGGGCCGTGGCCTCGGGTCTGGAACAGACCCGGCTGGTAGTGAGCTACGATCTGTTCCTGAACGACACGGCGCGCCGCTGCGCCGACATCGTGTTGCCCGGCACGGCCTGGCTGGAGGAGCTGGGATGCAAGATGACGCATACCCACCTGTATTTGATGGAGCCGGCCCTGGCGCCTGCTGGTGAGACACGCTCGGTGCACTGGGTGGTCAAGACGCTGGCCGAGCGCCTGAGTCTGGATGGTTTCTACCCCTGGGCGTCGGAGGAGGCGATGGTGGATACAATCCTCGATCACCCCTGCACCGGTCGCGCGACGGTGGCGTCGTTGCGCGCGCAGGGCGGCATCGCGGCACTGAACATTTCGCACGTCGCCAATCCGAAGTTCGATTTCGAGACGCCGTCGCGCAAAATCGAGTTCTTCTCGGCCCAGGCGCAAAGCCTGGGCCTGCCGCCGCTGCCGTCGGTGGATGTGGAGGCGTCGACCGCGAGCGCCTATCCGCTGACGCTCACCCAGGGGCGCACGCTCACGCACTTCCATGCCTTCTACAACAACGGCAGCGAACTGCCGACGCTGGCGCGGCGCGAGAGCGAAGCGCAGTTGTGGGTGGCCATAGCGGACGCCGCGGATCGCGGTCTGACGGATGGTGCGGCAATCCGCATCTTCAACCAGCGTGGTGAACTGTCCGCCAGAGCGCGCGTCAGCGATCGCATCCCCGCGGGCACGGTGTGGATGCGCGACGGCTGGCCCGGGCTCAATCGGCTCACGGCCGGCACGGCCGTGTTGCCCGATGCCGCCGTCGACCTGTTCGCCTTTTCCGCCGGGCAGGCAAGTTTCGATGCCAGGGTCGACGTGGCCCTTGCGTAGACGCGCATCGCACCCCTTAAGAAGGAGCACGGATGACGAAGCATCAGCGCATGGCCGCGGTTACCGGGGCCGGATCGGGCCTTGGCCAGGCAATCGCACTAAGACTTGCCGCGGACGGCTTTGCCGTCGCGGCGATCGACCTGGACGAGGCCGCAGCGCGCGAGACCGCGCGCCGGATCGAGAAAGCGGGCGGGCGCGCCATCGGCTATAAGGCCGACGTCAGCCGCTCGGCCGAGCTCGACCAGGCGGTCACGGCCGCGAGCGCCGAACTCGGTCCGCTCGAGGTGATGGTCAACAACGCGGGGATCCTCGACGGTTATTTCGACGTCGACGAGATGGACGAGGCGCTCTGGCGCAAGGTGA
>JAABQT010000035.1 GCA_011391295.1 Betaproteobacteria bacterium | reverse complement strand
ATCACCTTCCCGGTGCCGATCCCGAAGAATTTCTCCGAGAAGGTAGTCGAGGAGCTGCTGCAGCGGCAGGGCTACACCAGGCTGCGCTCGCGCTCGAAGACCCTGATCGAGGTGGTCCAGGACCGCGTGCGTCCCGGCTCGGTCGAAAAAGCGCGCGTAACAGCGGCATGCGGCGCACGCCCGACACCGGCTGCAGGAAGCAGCCGAGTGCGAGGCGCTGGTTCGCCGCGGAGGCCGAGCGGCCGATGTTGGTCGCCGCCGCCTCCAGCTCGAGCACGCTGCGATCGGCGATCGGCAGGAACTTGGTGCCGAACTGGGTGAGCGTCACCCTGCGCGTGGTGCGCTCGAAAAGGCGAAAGCCGAGCTGGTCTTCCGGCTCCCGGATCAGCACGCTCATTCCCGACTGGGTGATGAAGAGCTGCTCGGCGGCGCGCGAGAAGCTCTGGCGCCGCGTGGTGAGCAGAAAAGCTTTGAGCTGACGCGAGGTGATATTCATTCCAAGCGACCGCTTGTGGTCGCTACGTCGAAACCGGGGTGCCGTCCCAATCGGCGGCGCAGTTTTGCTGGAATGCAAACGATCCCACATGGCTCCGAGGAGGCAAGGGTTGAAACTGGCCGGGTCTAGCGTGAAGCGAGCGTTCGCACAAAGCGTGATGGCGTTTCTGGCGCTGTGAATGGCGGCCGCTTTCGCGGTCGTGCCCGACACTCCCGGCGTCGAGGGTCCGATCGCCGGGCCCGAACCGATGCACCCGGGCATCCGCCAGGGACCGGAAGGAACCAACTTCCAGGATTTCGACTATGTCGTCGACGAGTATTTCGTCTCCGGCACCGCCGGTCCGACCGGTGCCACCTACAAGGTCCGGATGCTCGTCTGGAGGCCGGCGAAGCCGGAGAAATTCAGCGGCGTAGTGGTCTACGAGCCGACCCACCAGGGCGGCAACGCGCTGATCTGCCAGTTCGCCCACTACGGCATCTGATCACGGTGCTTGCCGACACTGCGATCCGCGGCCGCGACCTCGACGAGGCGAAGGCGAACGAAGCGCTGAAGAAAGCCGAGGAAGCGCGCGCCAAAGCGCAGGACAAGCAGGAAATTGCGGCGGTGGAAGGAGAGTTGGCGATGTTTGCAGCGCAGATCGCGGCGATCAGGAAACTGCGCAAGAAGTAAGCGTACGGCTCGGCTACCTGCCGGGCTCGTGCAGGACACCGTGGCGAGTCTGAGGATCCGCCAGTACGTCCTTCAAGCGACCGGAGCCGTCCCAAACCAGCAAGTAACTGCCGAAACTGGTGTGCCAGTACTTCCACTGCAGCGCCTCGAGGGAGGGCGTCTGATGCATCGGCGGGTAGCCGACAGCGACAAGCACCTGCTCCTTGCTCATGCCAAGCGCGACCTTCCCCGCGCGGATCGCGTTGCGCGCTGGGGCCGGCCATGCGGCGATTTTCGGCCTTGGATCCTGCGCGACGATGAGGTTGCGCGCCCAATCCGCCAGGCTCTGCTGGCGTCCGTAGTCCTGGCCCAGGCGCATCTTGCGGCCATCGATCTCCACCATGATGCGGTAGCGCCCGTATCCGGTGGTCTTGATCGCGGCCCCGGCCGGCAGCATCGCCAGGGACGACCAATTCGCATCACTGATCCAGTCCTTGTCGTAGTGCAGATTGCAGCAGGTATAGCCGCTCAACGCCGGTTCCTCCGCCGATCGGGCTGTACCGGCGAGTGACAGCGTGGCGGCGAGCGCCGACGCGAGAATGCGGATCGTGACTGCTTGACGAAGCATCGGATGATCTCCTTGAGAGCGTGAATCCTGCGCGACGGCAAACCGCGGTGTCAAGACCGCGGTTCAACTCCGGCGCGTGCCGAAGCAGGCGAGCGGGGAGGGCGGCTAGAGGAGGAGGCTAGCCCCGCGTCCCGCGCTCGCCGCCGCGGTTCTTGAATTCGTACGCGAACACCACGTACCGTTGCGGACCGCCGGCACGCAGCGCGTCGAACGGAAAGCAGGTGACCAGGGTCAGCCGGTCCGGACCTTCCTGCTTCGCCACCCAGACATCGCGCCGGTCCAGCACGGTCGCATCGCGCACCAGGTATCCAATGCGCCGGCCGTCGGCACGCTCGATCTCGAGCGCGTCGCCGGGTTTCAGGTGGCGCAAGAACGCGAGATGGGTATCGCGGTGCCCGCCGATCACGCTGTTGCCGGTTTCACCCGGCACCGGGGTGCCGGAGACGTGCCCAGGGCCGAAGGCCATCGCGCTGCCGTCGGCGCCCGCAAGGACATAGCGCTCGATGCCCAATGCGGGTGCGGAAAGGCGTGCCACCGGCCAGGTATCGGCCCAGGGCCAGGGCTTCACTTGCTGTTCGCCTTTGAGCGTGCGCGACCAGGCATGCGCAATGAGTTCCTGTGCGAGCCACGCCTTGGCCTGGATCCAGGCGCCGCGGCCGAACTGCAGACCGCCGATCAGCAGCAAGGCGAGCGCCAGGTATTTCCAGGGCGTGGTCGCAGGCTTGTGATCTTGCCGCTCCGGCCAGGCGCACTCCGCACCCCATGCGAGATCAGGCCTCACGCCAGCCTCCAACGCCGCGGCGCAAACAGCATCAGCAATGCCAGCAGCAGCAACAGTGCGCCAGTGAGCATTGCGAAGCGGCTATCGGTCGCGCCCTGCGGCAGCTCGCCGAATACCTTGTCGTACTCCCAACCCTCGGGCAGGTTGGTCGGCACTGCTGCGAGCTTGAGCTGCGCGTCGGCGGGTCGCGCTGCAACTTTATCAACCGCGACGAAGCTGGTGTACTTCGTAACCAAACGGTGCGCGGTGGCGAGTTCGATGACCGCGGTATGCACCGTTTCCTCCGGCGCACCCTCGCGGATCGAATCGATCAGCGCTTCGACCTTGCCCCGGGCCCAGAGCGAACCCATGCCGGCACCGGCCGCGGGCCGCGCGAGCGGTACGCGCGCTTCCCAGGCGCGGCGCTCGCGCAGTCCGCTCACGCGCAGCTCGCCGTCGAGCCGGTCGAGCGCCGCAGCGATTACCACGGGCTCCCCTGCGTACAGGTCGGGAATACGGGCCGGCCAGGCCTCGGCGCGCACGCCCTCAGGCCAGTGCACTTCAAGCCCTTTCAACACCGGTGACTCGAGTTTCGAGAACAGCGCCGCCATCTTTGCCTGCACTTCCTCGATGCGCCCGATGTACGTAAACGTGCCGCGGCCGATTTGCGCCGCCTTGCTCATGAAATGGCTGTTCGGCGCGGAACCGATACCCACGGTGAACAGGCGCGTGTCGCCCAAACGCTCGCGCACCAGCCGGAACAGCGCGTCCTCGTTACCCACCGCGCCGTCGGTGAGAAACACCACCTGGCGCACCCGGTTGCCGCCGTCGGTGCCGTCGAGCGCGAGCCTGAGCGCCGAGGCCATTTCGGTGCCCCCGCGCGCCTGCAGCGACTGCACCCAGTCGATGGCGCGGCGCACATTGCGCGGATTCACCGGCTGCGCGTCCGCGTACAGCATGTGCGCGCTGGAATTGAACTCGACGATGTTGAACCGGTCGCCCGGTGCAAGCCGCGCGAGTGCCATCTCGAGGGCGGCCTTGGCCTGGCGGATGGAGGTGCCCGCCATCGATCCCGAGGTATCCAGCACGAACACCACTTCACGCGCGAGCCGCGCGCCGGGATCGGCTGCAGGCGGCAATA
>JAABQT010000034.1 GCA_011391295.1 Betaproteobacteria bacterium | reverse complement strand
CAGCAGGCCGTAATGCCGGCCGTCTTTCTCCTCGGTGAACCAGGCCAGCTGCGGCGCTGCGCCGACGCGCGGCGCCCAAGTCAGCTCGAAATCCCGGTTCGCGGGGACCGCACCCTCGGCGAGCTCGATCACGCGCCTGCTCGCCGAAGGGCTGCGCACTTCCACCCGATGGTACGGGCTCGACACCTGCGCGATCGGGACGCCGGCGTCCAACTCGATGCGCAGGCTCACCGGATTGATCAGCCCGGCTTCCGGCCGCAGCACGGGCGGCGTGATGCGCGCCGCATCCGGGACCTGGTCGGTATTCGGGCTCCAACCGAGGCTATCGACGGAAGACACCTTCAGATGCCCCGGGATGTAGCGCGGCCCGACGACCATCGGGAAGCGCAGCGAATAGCGCCCGTTGTCGTAGCGCAGCGTCTGCTGGTATTCGAACTCGACGGCGATCAGTTCCCGCGGGCCGATATTGGCGACGCGCGTGGTGAAGATGTTTGCGCGCTCCTGGTCCATCAGCGCCGTGCGCCGGCCGCTGGCGCGCGCCTGCTCGTAAGTCCGGCGCGCCGCGCCGCGCTCGCGGATCTCGCCCTGCACCCTGCGTTCTCCAATGCGCAGCTGCAGGCGATCCACCGCGGCGTTCTCCGGTAGCGGAAACACGTAGACACCTTCCGCCCAGTCCACCGAGGCATTGTGGAAGATCTGCACGATGCGCGCCCTGGCGACCATCCCGGAAACACGGAATGAGACGTCGGTGGACAGGAGCGGCGCGCTCGGCACCTCCCTACCGTCGAGGGACTTGAGCAGCAGCGCGCCGTGCAGTGGTTCAGAGGCGTGGGCGCGGCCGGCGAGAAGGAGGACTGTGGCGACCAGGACGAATGCTGTGGCGATCGCGACCGAGGCAGCCAGCGCGACGAACGCGATCAGGTCCATGACGACAATGCGGGCGTTGGCGGGGCGCGTTTCGGATGGCATGGGTCGATGTCCTCGGCGGTGGCTTGCCCGCTAGGAGCGCATTGCAGCGCGCGGTACGGGCCGCGCACGGTGCGGGTGATGGACAGGCGGCGATGAATTCTGGCAATCCTGTGGCAGGCGCCACCGCCGCCGCGGCGATGGGCTATAGTCGGCCGCCATGTCCCGCCGCATCGCCATCGTCGAGGACGATCCGGCCATTCGCGCCAACTACAGCGAGGCGTTGCGCAAGCACGGCTTCGAGGTCAGCGCCTACGGCGGGCGCACGGAAGCGCTCGCGGCACTGCGCTCGCGCCTGCCGGATCTTGCCGTCATCGACATCGGATTGGGCAGCGACGCCGACGCCGGATTCGCCCTGTGCCGCGAGCTGCGCGCCCTTTCGGCCACGTTGCCGATCATTTTCCTCACCGCGCGCGACAGCGACTTCGACGTGGTTTCCGGGCTGCGCCTCGGCGCGGACGACTACCTCACCAAGGACATCAGCCTGCCGCACTTGCTGGCGCGTATCGGGGCGCTGTTTCGCCGTGCCGAGTTCTCGCACGAGACGCAGTCGCCGGAGGAGACGCTCGAGCGCGGGGCGCTGCTGCTCGATCTCAAGCGCTTCGCGGTCACCTGGAGCGGCAGGCCGGTGCCGCTGACGCTGACCGAATTCTGGATGGTGCACGCGCTCGCCCGGCATCCGGGCCACGTCAAGAACCGGGAGCAGCTGATGCGCGAGGCCAACCTGGTGGTCGACGACGGCACCGTTACGTCGCACATGAAGCGCATCCGGCACAAGTTCCTGGGCGTCGACGCGGGATTCGCGCACATCGAAACCGCTTACGGCATGGGCTACCGTTGGAAGGAGTAGGGCGGCGCTTCAGGTTCGGGCTGCGCGCGCAGCTGATGTTGATGGCGCTGGCGATGCTCGCCCTGCCGTGGGTGGGCGTGGCCTACGTGAACGAGCTGGAACGCGTGCTGCTGGAAGGGCAGGAGCGCGCCCTGATGGGTACGGCGCGGGCTGTCGCCACTGCGTTGCATGACCGGCCGCAGCTCCTGGTGGCGGTGCCGGCGCGCGACGACGCGTTGCGGCGCGAGGCGGAACTGGAACTGCAGCGCATCGCCGCGAGCGAGGGCCGCCTGCCGGAAGCCGACGACGCGCGCCCGCTCGCACGGGAGTCCGATCTTGCCGCGCGTGCCGCACAGGCGGAGATCGCCGCAATCCTGCGCGGACTGCAGCGCGCGGAATCGCGCATCTGGGTGGTGAACCGCCGCTATCAGGTGCTGGCGCTGGAGGGCAGCCTGCGCCGTGCGCAGCCGCCGGCGGGCGAGGAGCGCGGGCCAGCTCTGGCGGCGTGGCGCGGGTTCGCCGGCTGGCTGATCCAGCGCCCCAGCGAGGATTTCGCCGAGTCAATGCCCGACGACGTGCTCGCCACGGGCCGATACATCGCCGCGGCCCTGCAGGGCACCCCGGCGACGCGCTCACGGCTTACGCCGGATGGCCGCGCGGTCGTGATGTCGGCGGCGCATCCCGTATGGAACCGGGACGAAGTGGCGGGCGCCGTGGTGGTCGAGGAGACCACCAATCCGGTGGCCAGCCTGCGCAGCGAGGCGCTCGAACGCCTGCTGATGCTCACGCTGGGCGCGTTCGGGGGCGCCGCCCTGCTGCTGATCGCCTACGCGACCTGGCTCTCGCACCGCATCCGGCGCCTGCGCGACGAAGCGGAGCATGCGATCGATGCGCGCGGCAGGCTGGCGCGGCTGGTCGCGGGCTCGGACGCGGGCGACGAGATCGGCGACCTGTCGCGCAGCTTCTCGGCCATGCTGGCCAAGCTCGCGCAGCACCACGCGTACCTGGAGAGCATGGCGGGTCGGCTGTCGCACGAATTGCGCACGCCGATCGCAGTGGTGCGTTCCTCGCTGGAGAACCTGAAGCTCGCGGTTTCCGCCGATGAGTCGCGCACCTACGTCGAGCGTGCAGAGGCGGGCCTGTCGCGCCTGAACACGATTCTGCAGCGCATGACCGAGGCCACGCGCCTGGAGCAGGGGCTGCGCACCGAGGAGCGCGAGCGCTACGATCTTGCGGCCCTGGTGCGCGGCTGCGTCGAGGGCTACCGGCTGGCCTACGCCGCCACGCCCGTACTGCTCGAGTTGCCGGGGCGCGCGCTCGAAGTCATGGGGTCTGCGGACCTGGGCGCGCAGCTGCTCGACAAGCTGGTCGAGAATGCGGTCGAATTCTCGCCGCCTGGCGAACCGGTGCGTGTCGTGCTGCAGGAGCGCGGTGAGCACGCGCTGCTGAGCGTGGAGAACAAGGGGCCACTGCTGCCCGCCGCGATGCACGGGCGGCTGTTCGAGTCCATGGTCTCGGTGCGCAACGCGCCAGCGGGCGGCGCACCGCACCTCGGGCTGGGACTGTATGTCGCGCGCCTGATCGCGGAGTTCCACGGTGGATCGATCGAAGCGGCTGATCTCGATGCCCGCGACGGTGTTGCGGTGCGCGTGCGCATACCCCTGGCGCGCTAGAATCGCGCCCTGCATGAAGCCCCTTGCCGAGTTGCGCGGCGCACAGCGCCTGCACGGACTGCTGTTTGATATCGATGACACGCTGACCACCGACGGCCGGCTGACCGCCGAGGCCTACGCGGCGCTGGAGCGCCTGCGCGCGTCCGGGAGGCTGGCGATCGCGGTCACCGGCCGGCCGGCCGGCTGGTGCGACCATATCGCACGCATGTGGCCGGTGGACGCGGTGGTGGGGGAGAACGGCGCGTTCTATTTCCGCTACGACAAGGGCCGGCTGCTCAAGCGCTACCAGGACGACGAGGCACAACGAGCGGCACAGCGCGCGCGTCTTGGCGCGATCGCCGAGCGCATCCTCAGCACAGTCCCGGGCAGCGCGCTCGCTTCCGACCAGGCGTATCGCGAGGCCGACCTGGCGATCGACTACTGCGAGGACGTGCGACGGCTGCCGCTCCTCGAGGCCGAGCGCATTGCCGCGCTGATGCGCGCAGCGGGACTGCACGCCAAGGTGAGCTCCATCCACGTCAACGGCTGGTTCGGAAACTACGACAAGCTGACGATGACCAAGACGCTGTTCGCCGAGTGCTATGGCACCGACCTCGATACCGCCAATGCCGAGTATGCGTTCGCCGGGGATTCGCCCAACGACGCACCGATGTTCGGCTACTTCGCGCACTCGGTGGGCGTCGCCAATATCGCGCGTTTCGCGGGGCATCTTGCATCGGCGCCGAAGTACGTCACGCTACGCGAATCCGGGGCGGGCTTCGCCGAACTGGTGGCGCACCTGCTCGGGGCCGCCTAGTGGAGTGGTGGTGGGCCTATCTCGCCATCGGCGCGGCAGTGGGCTTTCTCGCCGGCCTGCTCGGCATCGGTGGCGGCATGGTGTTGGTGCCGATGCTGGTGTTCGTATTCACCGCCAAGGGCTTTCCCACCGAGCACCTGATGCATTTCGCGCTCGGCACCGCGATGGCAACGGTGGCGTTCACCTCGCTTTCCAGCGTACGCGCACACCACCAGCACGCAGGTGTGGACTGGGCGGTGGCGCGCGCCATGGCGCCCGGCATTGTCGCAGGGTCGCTCGTTGCCGCGCTCGCCGCGGGGTTTGTGCCGACGCGGCCGCTGGCGATGTTCTTCGCCGCCTTTATGTTCTATGCCGCCGCGCAGATGTTCTTCGAATCGAAACCCGTGGCCGCGCGCAGGCTACCCGGGGCGCCGGGGCTGTTTGCCGCGGGCGCGGGCATCGGCGCGGTGTCGAGCGTGCTTGCGGCGGGGGGCGCGTTCCTTTCGATCCCGTTTCTCATGCGCTGTAACGTTCCTTTGCGGCGCGCCATCGGCACCGCCGCAGCTAACGGCTTCCCGATCGCGGTCGCGGGAAGCATCGGCTACATATTGCATGGGCTGCGCGTGCCAGATCTGCCGGCGGGCAGCCTGGGCTTCGTGTACCTGCCAGCGCTTGCGCTGGTGGTCGCGGCGAGCATGCCGCTCGCGCCGCTCGGGGCGCGCCTGGCGCACCGGCTGCCGGTCCGGCGCCTGCGCATGGTGTTTTCGCTCATGCTGCTCGCGCTGGCGCTGCGCATGCTGGCAAACTTGTGGTGACCAGGGGGATTTGAGATGGCCGGACCGCTGACAGGCGTGCGCGTGTTGGATCTTTCCCGCGTCCTCGCGGGCCCCTGGGCGGGGCAGAACCTCGCAGATCTGGGCGCGGAAGTCATCAAGATCGAGCGCCCGGGCGTCGGGGATGATTCGCGCGCCTTCGGCCCCCCCTGGGTGAAGGATGCCCAGGGTCGGGATACGAAGGATTCCGCGTACTTCACGTCAGCGAACCGCGGCAAGAAGTCGCTGACGGTCAACCTCTCGCAGCCCGACGGACAGGCGCTGGTGCGGCAGCTCGCGGCAAAGAGCGACGTGCTGCTGGAGAATTACAAGTTCGGCGACCTGGCGCGCTATGGCCTGGACTATGCGACCCTGAGCAAAATCAATCCGCGCCTCGTCTACTGCTCGGTGACCGGGTTCGGGCAGACGGGCCCCTTCAAGGAGCGCCCGGGGTACGACTTCATGATCCAGGGCATGGGCGGGATGATGAGCGTCACGGGCGAGCCCGATGACGCGCCGGGAGGCGGGCCGCAACGCGCGGGCGTGCCGATCGCCGACATCATCACCGGCATGTACGCATCGATTGCCATCTGCGCGGCGCTCGCGCACCGCGCCCAATCCGGCATCGGCCAGCATCTCGACCTCGCGCTGCTCGATTCGCAGATCGCGTTGCTCGCGTACCAGAACACCAATTTCTTCGCCACGGGCAAGCCGCCCGCACGCATCGGCAACCTGCACCCGAACATCGTGCCCTACCAGCCTTTTCGCGCCAGCGACGGCGACGTGATTCTCGCCTGCGGCAACGACAACCTGTACCGGAAATTCTGCACGGCAGCGGGTTGCGCGGAACTGGCGAGCGATGCGCGCTTCGCCAGCAACGGCAAGCGCGTCGAGAACCGGGTCGAGCTCACGCGCCTGCTGGGAGAAATCTTTCGCCGGCGGACGAAAAAGGAATGGGTGGCGCTGCTGGATGCTGCAGGCGTACCCAACGGCCCGATCAACGACATCGCCCAGGTATTTGCCGAGCCGCAGGTCAAGGCGCGTGGCGTGCAGATCGAGGTCGACCACCCGGTGGCCGGAAAGCTGCCGATGGTGGCGAGCCCGATGCGCTTCTCGGCGACGCCGCTCGAGCACAAGACGCCGCCGCCGCTGCTTGGCGAGCACACGGAGGATATCCTGCGGGACCTGCTGGGCAAGAGCGCCGCCGAGATCGCGCGACTGCGCGCGGGCGGCGTGATCTGAGCGCGCTTACTGGGTGCGCAGCCGCGGATCGAGCGCGTCGCGCAGCGAGTCGCCGAACAGGTTGAAGCCGAACACCGCCATGCTGATCGCGAGGCCGGGGAAGAACGCCATCCAGGGCGCGGTTTCCGCGAACTCCACGGCGGCGCCGCGCAGCATCAGACCCCAGGCCGCGGTCGGCTCGGTGACGCCCAGGCCGAGAAAGGAAAGCGAGGCCTCGAGCAGGATCGCTTCGCCGAGAAACGCGGTGGCCATGATCAGGATCGGCGCCATCACGTTCGGCAGCATGTGGCGCAGGATGATGCGGGGGTGCCCGTAGCCCGAGGCGCGCGCGGCGTCCACGTAGGGCATCTCCCGCACCGAGAGCGCGCTCGAGCGCACCACGCGCGCGCAGCGCGGCACCATCGGCACCGCGATGGCGAGGATCACGTTGCCGACGCCCGTGCCGAGAATCGCCACCACCGCCAGCGCGAGGATGATGACCGGAAAGGCGAAG
>JAABQT010000360.1 GCA_011391295.1 Betaproteobacteria bacterium | reverse complement strand
GCATCCGGTGCACGGCGATGACCGCGGCGAATTGCAATGCGATCAACGCGAAGAAGGCGACGGCGCCGAGGATATCTTCCATGGCACCGCGCCTTACTTGACCTGCGCCCGCGAGGTCGGCACGTCTGGCTGAGCCGACGGAATCCACCGGTCGAAGCCCGGAATGCCGCCCGGCACCCGTGGATCCCAGTCATAGACCAGGAAACCGAAAGCGAAGTCGCCGGTGTCGGTCAGACCACGCTCGGCCGGCGCAGGCAGGGTTGGCGCCGGCGCCGCCGCCACAACTGCAATCGGCTCCTCCCAGTCATAGACCAGGAATCCGGAGGCGAAGTCCACGCCGCCGATATCGGTCGGGCCGCGCGCGGCGGGCGCAGGCAGGGCTGCCGCCGGAGCCGCGGCCACAACCGCGTTCGGCTCCGGAAGGCTCGTGATCCGCTGGCTGCGCACGACGTAGGGAATCGAAACGACGGCGAGGGCGAGCGCAATCGTCGCGACGACGGCGCCCAATTGACGGAAAGAAATGGTCTGCATGTCTGCCTCCATCGTTGGGTCCCGCAGGTGCGGAACCGCTTGCGATGGGCGATCCATGCCGGAGGCGTGTGAATTGAAGCGGTGCGGGAACGTGAATTGAGCGTGAAATCTTCTTGGCGAGAGCGTGAATTTTCCTACTTTCGCCTGCCCTTCGGCAGCCTACCGATGAAATCCTTCTTGCCGAGCGGCACACCTTCATGGCGCAGGATGGCGTAGGCCGTGCTGACATGGAAATAGAAATTGGGCAGCGTCACCAGCCGGGCATGGGCGCGCGCGGGCAATTGCAGCTTGGGGGTGAAATAGGGCGCCGCGGTCTTCTTCTCCGCGCCGGCGAAGTCCTCCACCCTGAGCTTGCGCAGATAGACGAGGACCTTCTTGATGCTCGCGATCAAGTCCTCGTAGGTCTTCTCGTCATATTTCATTTTCGGCGGCTTGCGGACGGTGAGCTGCCGGGTGAAATCGAGGGCGGTGAAATAGGCATACTGGATCTGCTGAATGAACGTATACATGTCCGGATAGAGCCGCGCGGTGAGCAGCACGCCGGCATCGTACTTATTCTTGCGCGCGTGCTTGCGCGCTACCGCCATGAAATGCAGGAGCCGCTCCAGCCCACGGATGAGTTCCGGAACAGTGGAAGTGTAGAGTTCGCTGCTTGGTTTCATTGCACCAGTCTAGCACGCGTCCGGCGAAGAACGGGTCAAACACGCCGCGCCGGGCCCGAGAGCGAGAGAATGCCCATGCCCACGAGCGTGAGACCGGCGACCGCCAGATAAGGTGCCATGTAGCCGCCCGTCGCATCGAACAATAGGCCCATGATCGTCGGCGCGATCGCGTAGCCGAGAACACCCGCCAGTAGACTCACTGAATAGATACGTCCGTACTCGCGGATGCCGAAGGCTTCGGCAAGCAACAGCGGCTGCATCATCAGCATGCTGCCCGCGGTGAAGCCGAAGAGCGCTACGCAAATCAGGATCAGCCACTTGCCGGCGACGAAGGCCAGGAGCACCAGCCCGACGGTTTGGATTGCGATCAGGCCCATTGCCATCGCGCGCGAGGAGACGCTCGCCAAGAGCCAACCTGCGACGAGGCGTCCGACCAGGCTCGAGGTCGCCAGCACCGCGACCGAAAACGCTGCGGTTTCCGCGTCGGCACGCAGACTCACGAGCCGATAGATATGCGCGATCCCGCCGACCTGCGAACCGAGCGCGAACATGTAGGTGCCGGCCACCGCAAGGAAGAAGCGGCTGCGCCAGGCGGCGGCGAAGGCGATGCTCGGCGCGGCGGCGGCTTGGGCAGCGACGCTCTCGTGATGCTCGACGCCGTCGGGCGCGAGGCCCATGGCGCGCGGGTTGGAGCGCACGATCCATACGGTCGCCGGCACGACGCCGACGAAGAACGCCAGCGCGATCCACGGCCCTGCCCCGGCGAGTCCGTATTTCTGAATCAGGAAGGCCGAAATCGGCGTCAACACCACACCGCCGAGCGAGAGGCCGGTCGAGGCGATCGACAAGGCGAGCGCGCGCCTGGTCTCGAACCAGCGCGTGACGATCGTGGTAGACGGGATCAATCCGCAGCCGCCGTAGCAGGCTCCGAAAAAGATATAGAAAGCGAAGAGCTGCCACGGCTCGCGCAGAAAACCGATCGAGCCGAGCGCCAGCGTGCCGCCGCAGGCGGCGACGATAATCACGTAACGCGGGTCGTAGCGATCGACGAGCTGCCCGGCGGCGAGGCCGGCGAGCGCCGAGGCCACGAAAAAGCTCGCGGTCGCCGCGCTCGCCAAGGAGACCGGAAACGCGCGCTCGACCACGAAGGCGTCGAGCAGCACCGGCAGGTTGTAGAACACGAGCCCGGCGGTGGTCGTCATCACCACGCACATCGCGTAGACGACGTACCAGCCGTAGAAGACGCGGCTCGAGGCCATGCGGGTTCCGGAGGGAGGATGAATCG
>JAABQT010000359.1 GCA_011391295.1 Betaproteobacteria bacterium | reverse complement strand
CACCGGATTTGCGATTTTCGTCGCAGCGGTCATCGTCAGCCTCGTGCGGGTGCGCGCCTGGAACACGACGGTCGGCGTGATGTGGCTCGTCGCGATTTCGCTCGCCGCGACGGTCGCGTTCGGCGCCCTGCTGGCGGCGAGCCTGGGCTTCGGCCTCGCATTGCCGACCGGAGCCCTGCACGACCTGCATCCGGGCTGGGGACTGTTCGGATGGACGGGCGTCCTCGTTATCGGCGTCGCCTACCAGGTCGTGCCGATGTTCCAGATGACGCCGGGCTACTCCGAAAGGCTGACGAGCTGGCTGACTTGGGCGATTTTCGCGACGCTCGTGCTGTGGACGGCGTCGCAGGTTGCGCTCGGCGATGCAGGCGAGGCGCTGGCGCGTGGATTCGCGATGACTCTCGCCGGCGCCTACGCAACGTTCGCGCTGATCACGCTCGACCTGCAACGCCAACGGCGCCGGCGCCTGGCGGACGTCACGCTCGATTTCTGGCGGGTCGGCATGGTCTGCATGATTGCAGCGGCCGGCTGCTGGGTCGCTCGGCTCGCCGGAATCGATGGATTGCCGGACGCGTTCGATGTATTCCTCGGGGTTCTGGCGATCGCCGGCGTGGCCCTTTCGGTGGTGAATGGAATGCTCTACAAGATCGCGCCGTTCCTGGTCTGGTTTCATCTCCAGACGATGAACGCCGGGCGGACACCAGTGCCGCACATGAAGAAGATCCTCGGTGACGCGCCCCAGCGGCGCCAATTCCGGGTACACCTGGTCGCGCTCATGCTGCTCCTCGGCGCGCCGTGGTGGACGCCGCTCGCGTATCCCGCCGGGCTCGCACTCGCCGTATCGATGGCGTTGTTGCTGCGCAACCTCCTCGGGGTGATGCGCGTGTACCGCGAGACGCTGGCGGGCGCCGACCTCGCGCGCGACGCTGCCTGATCCTTTCCGGCCGGGGCCGGCCTGCATCCTGTCGCACTGCCGCTGCGTACTTCGTCGGGATATCCTCAGGCAAAGTGCCGGAACACTGCTCCGGTGCGCCACGTCCGCCGCGATCACTCGCAGTCATGGAGACAGGCATGAGCCATGCCGATGCACTGGTGCTGTTCGGGGTCACGGGAGATCTCGCCTACAAGAAGATCTTTCCGAGCCTCTACGCGATGGCCAAGGGGGGGCGGCTCGACGTCCCGGTCGTCGGGGTCGCGCGGGAGGGCTGGGATCTCGCGCGCCTGATCGAGCGCGCGCGGGAGAGCATCGCGGCCCGGGTGAGCACCATGGACTCCAGCGCGTTCGAACTGCTGGCGAGGCAGTTGCGTTACGTTCCCGGGGATTACACGGACGCCGGCGTTTACGACCGTCTGCGCGCCGAGCTGGGTCGCGCGCAGCGCCCGGCCCACTATCTCGCCATTCCGCCAAGCCTGTTTCCGGTCGTGGTGAAAGGGCTCGGCGCGTCCGGCTGCGCGCAAGGAGCACGCGTGGTGCTCGAAAAGCCATTCGGTCGCAGCCTGGAATCGGCGCGTTCGCTGAACGCGACACTGCACAGTGTGTTCGGCGAAGAGTCGATCTTCCGCATCGACCATTATCTCGGCAAGGAGACGGTGCAGAACATCCTGTTCTTCCGTTTCGGCAACAGCTTTCTCGAGCCGATCTGGAACCGCAATTACGTCGATCGGGTCGAAGTGACGATGGCCGAATCCTTCGGTGTCGCCGGGCGCGGCAAGTTCTACGAGGAGGCGGGCGCAATCCGCGACGTGGTCCAGAATCACCTGCTGCAGGTTGTGGCGTTGCTCGCGATGGAGGCGCCCGTCGGCCAGGATCTCGATGCGTTCCGCGACGAGAAGGTACGCGTCCTGAAGTCGATACGCCCGCCCACCCGCGATGAAGTGGTGCGGGGTCAGTACCGCGGTTATCGCAAGGAGGCGGGCGTGGCGCCCGACTCGCAGATCGAGACATACGTCGCCATGCGCGTTCATCTCGACTCCTGGCGCTGGCAGGACGTGCCGTTCTATATTCGTGCGGGCAAATGCATGCACGTGACCGCCACCGAAGTGCTCGTGACGCTCAAGCCGCCGCCGCAGCGGCGCTTTTCCGGCCGCGAGTTCGAGCGCCATGCGCCGAATCATCTGCGCTTTCGCATGGGGCCGGATGTCGAGATCGCGCTCGGTGCGACGGTCCTCGCGACCGGCGGGCGTGGCCACACCGAAAACGTCGAGCTCTACGCTTGCCGCGATGCGATCGGTCAGACCGAGCCGTACGATCTTCTGCTCGGTGCGGCGATGGCCGGCGATCATCTGCTGTTCGCCCGGCAGGACGAGGTAGAGGGCGCCTGGCGGATCGTCGATCCGATGCTCGCGGATCCGTCAGCGGTGGTCGATTACGTCCCGGGCAGCTGGGGTCCCGACGCCGCCAATGCGCTGATCGCATCGCCAGCGGGCTGGCACGATCCGGTCGTTACCGCCTGAGCGCGGCAGGTTCCCAATTTATCCCCTCCTTT
>JAABQT010000358.1 GCA_011391295.1 Betaproteobacteria bacterium | reverse complement strand
ATCATAAACCGATTGCGGTCCAGACGACTGTCACGCCGCCTTAACGGATGCCGGCGGCTGTTGTGGGAAAATGACGGCATGGCAAGGAAGAATATATTCAAGCGATTGCGCGACCGCGAACTGCGCCTGCTGCTCGAGGGCGCCGAACGCATGGTGTTCCCCGCCGGCACGGTGCTCTTCCGCGAGGGCGACCCGGCGGACGCCGCCTATATCGTCGATACCGGCAACATCGCCCTGAGCATCGACAAGCAGGGACAGGTGGAGGAGATCGCCGTGCTGGGCAGCGGCGAGTTCTTCGGCGAAATGGCGATTTTCAAGAACGACGTGCGCGCCGCCACGGCCACGGCCCAGACCGATGCCGCGCTCTGGCGCGTGCAGCGCGAGAGCCTGAAACGGCTGATCGACAGCGACCCGGCGCTGGCGGAGAAGGTTTCCGCCCTGTTGCAGTCGCGCCAGATCGAACTTTTCCTCAAGGAGCGGCTGGTCTCCACCACGGGCGTCGCCGGCAGCGGCCTTCACGTCAGCATCAAGGGCGACCCCTCGCTGCGCGAAACCGCCTTCACCCGCGAGCGTTACACCAGCATTGTGGACGAGGTGCTGCCCACCCTGGTCCCGGCGTTGCGCCACCTGCTGCTCGATACCGCCGTGTATCGCGTCTTCGTCGGCCTCAACAACGGCGAGGTGCGCGTCTACTCGGTGCTGTCGCCATTCACCGAGGAACTGCACACGGCGGCCAAGATCGTCTCGGAGGCCTACCGCGAGCGGCACTTCCCGCCCATGTCCTACCAGGCCAAGGGCGCATTCATTCTCGAGATGCTCAATCACATCGGCCACTCGGCCGCCTTCCGCCAGATGCCGGACGACTGGCGCATGCTGATGCAGAAACAGACACTGCAATGGCAGCCGGTGCCGCGCGAACGGCTGGAGGCCGTGCTCGACCATCTGCTGGAGATGCGCCGGATGCCCAATGTCTACCTGCGCAACTTCGGCATCAGCATGGTGCAGGATGCCGTGCGCCTGCAGTTCAACTGCGACGGCACCCACATCGTGAGCACCGCCGAGTACCAGAAATTCCTTGAGGAAAATCTCGGGGCCGTCGACTGAGCGGGGCCGGGGGGAGAGAAGCTACTTCTTCCCGCTCTTCTCGATCTTGTCGTTCTTGAAGGCAGCCTCCAGCCGCTCGCAGATCGTCTTCAGCACCTTGACCCGGGCGAAGTTCTTGTCGTTGGCCTCGGCCAGCGTCCATGGCGCGATCTCGGTCGATGTGCGGTCGACCATGTCGCAGATGGCCTGCTCGTACTGCGGCCATTTCTCGCGGTTGCGCCAGTCCTCCTCGGTGATCTTGAAGCGCTTGAAGCGCGTCGCCTCGCGCTCCTTGAAGCGCCGCAACTGCTCCTCCTGGCTGATGGTGAGCCAGAACTTGACGACGATGGTGCCGGCCTCGGTGAGCTGGTCCTCGAAATCGTTGATCTCGCCGTAGGCCCGCATCCAGTCGGCGTCGGAGCAATAGCCCTCGACGCGCTCGACCAGCACGCGGCCGTACCAGGAACGGTCGAAGACGGCGAAGCGGCCGCGGCCCGGCACGTGACGCCAGAAACGCCACATATACGGCTGCGCGCGCTCCTCCTCGGTCGGCGCCGCGACCGGGACGATGGTGTACTGGCGCGCGTCGAGCGCCTGGGTGATGCGGCGGATGGCGCCGCCCTTGCCGGCCGCGTCGTTGCCCTCGAACAGCACCAGCACCGAATGCCTGGCGAAGCGCTCGTCGCGGGACAGGACGTTGAGCTTCCCCTGCCAGGTCTCCAGCTCGGCCTGGTACTTTTTCTTGGTCAGTGCCTGGGTGAGATCCAGCGCATTGAGCACATTGACCTGGTCGATCGGCCGCACGATGGGGGCTGCGCTGACGCGGCGCGTGGTATCGCTCTTCCATGACACGCGCTTCTTCAGCGCGTCGAGCAGGATCTTGCCCATGGTAACCGAACGGTAGCGTTCGTCGTAGCCATCGACCACCAGCCACGGCGCGTTGCCCTGGCTGGTGATGCGCAGCGCGTGCTCGGAAACGGCGGCGTAGCGGTCGTACTGCTTGAAGCGGCGCCAGTCGGAATCGGTGACGCGCCAGCGTGTCTTTGGATTCTTCGAAAGCTCCTCGAGACGCCGCTTCTGGTTCTTCTTCGACAAATGGAACCAGAACTTGAACAGCAGCGCGCCCTCGTCCGTCAGCATTTTCTCGAAGCGCTTGATTTCCGCGAGCCGCTCATCGAACTCCGCCTGCTTGATCACGCCGGCGACCCGCGGCACCACGGCGTCGGTGTACCAGTTGCCGAAGAAGACGCCGATCTTGCCGCGCGGCGGCAAGGCCCGCCAGAAGCGCCACATCGGCGGGCGCGCCCGCTCCTCGTCGGTCGGCGCCGCAAATGCGTGGTTCTCTATGTGGCGCGGATCCATCCACTCGTTGAGCAGATTGACGGACTCGCCCTTGCCCGCGCCTTC
>JAABQT010000357.1 GCA_011391295.1 Betaproteobacteria bacterium | reverse complement strand
GGCGGCGGCGACGCGCGCAGGCGCGTCGCTCGAAACCCCGCCTCACCCTCGAAGAGGAGAGGAAAAAGTCTTATCCCCTCCTTTGCAAGGAGGGGTGCCGGCGGAGCCGGCGGGGTGGTTGGCGCGTGTGCCCGACCGCCTATGCGACCGCCAGTAGTTCTACTTCAAACACGAGTGTTGCGTTGGGCGGGATGACCCGACCGGCGCCGCGGGTACCGTAGCCGATCTTCGGCGGAATGGTGAGCTTGCGCCGGCCGCCGACCTTCATGCCCTGTACGCCTTCGTCCCAGCCGGCGATGACGTGGCCTGCGCCCAGCGGAAATTCGAACGGCTCGTCGCGGTCCTTGCTCGAGTCGAACTTCGTTCCATCGGTGAGCCAGCCGGTGTAATGCACGCTGACTGTCTGGCCGGCCGCGGCGACCGAACCGTCGCCGGTCGCCAACTCTTCGATGATCAGACCGCTCGGGGTGGTGCGAGTGCTCAAATGGGATTCGACTTTCTAACGTCCGATCGCCTGCAGCGCGGCGATCCGCTGCTCGATCGGCGGGTGGCTGGAGAAGAGCGCCATCCAGCCCGGACGGTCGCTGACGCCCATCGCGCGCATCGCTTCGGGAAGCGCGCCGGGCTCGAGACCGCCGAGCTTGGCGAGGGCATTGATCATCGGCTGGCTCGAACCGAGATACTGGACGGAGCCCGCATCGGCGCGAAACTCCCGCCGGCGCGAGAACCACATGACGATCATCGAGGCGAGGATCCCGAGCGCGAGCTGGCAGATGATGGAGGTGATGTAGAAGCCCGGCCCGACGCCGCGCTCGGTCTTGAAGAGCACACGGTCCACGAAAAAACCTGCCACGCGGGAGAGGAAGATCACAAAGGTGTTCACGACGCCCTGGATGAGCGTGAGCGTCACCATGTCACCGTTCGCGACGTGGGCAATCTCGTGGCCGAGCACCGCCTCGACCTCTTCCTGGTTCATCGACTGGAGCAGCCCGGTCGATACCGCCACGAGTGCCGAATTCTTGAACGCCCCGGTTGCAAAGGCGTTCGGCGCGCCTTCGAAAATCGCCACGTCCGGCATCCCGATCTCGGCCCGGTCGGCGAGCCGCTTCACGGTCGTGATCAGCCAGCGCTCGGTGTCGTTCTGCGCCGTCCCGATCACGTGGGCGCCCGTGGACCACTTCGCCATCGGCTTCGAGATCAGGAGCGAGATGATCGATCCGGCGAAGCCGATGACCGCAGAGAAGACGAGCAGCGAGGTGAAATCGATGCCTTCCTGGGTGAGGAATTGGCCGATTCCGAACACCTGCATGACGATCGTCAGGACCAACAACACGGCAATGTTGGTGACGAGGAACAGCAGAATCCGCTTCATTCGGTACGTCCTTCAGGGTTGGCCCCCCGGGGGGCGATTGCGGCGCGGATATTAGCACTCCGCCCCGCAGCCTTGGTGGGTGAACCCGTGCGGGAAGTTCCCGCGCTACGCGAAGTCCCTGCCGATCGCTACCTGCACGCAGCTTCGAGCTGGGACTTCATGCGCAGGACGTTCTGCTCGCACATCGCCCGGTTCGCGCCGGCGTTGGCGCACATCGCGCCCGGATTCATGCTCGAGAGCTGGGCCTGCGCCTGCTGGCATTGCGCGCTGTTCTTGTTCGCGCCCATGCCCGCGTCCCGCCCAGCGCCCATTCCCATGCCAGCGCCCGACTGGGTGCACTGCGCGCTCTCGAAGGTGTAGCGCGCTTTCATTGCGTAGGTCTCGCCGCGTTGCGTCCCCGCGGCCTGCATGAGGAACGATTTTTCGCCTTCGCGCGTCACCGTGGCGCGCGTCGTGCTGTCGGGGCAGGTGGTTTCCATGACCGCCTCGGTGGCGGTGTCCTTGAGGATCTGAACCTTGCAGTCCGGCTGCTCCCGGCCGCCTTGCCGGGCTTTGTTTCGCCCCATATCGCGGATATCGTCCATGCAGACGGACATCGCCCCGGGCATGCCACCCGTATGCTGGGTGCCCTTCGCGCTCATCTCCAGCATTTCCATCCGCCACTGCCCCTTCTGGAACGGCGCGTCGCGAAATACTTTCGGCATGGGCACCTGCTCGGCGGCAGCGCCGGTCACCGCGGTCAACGCGGTCAGTACGGTCAGCGCAGCGAGAGTGATGGCAAAGCGGGTCATGTCAGCCTCCTGGAGAGTGTGGAGGCCATGATAACAAGCGCCCCGCGGCGCGTCGCGGCGCGTCGCGCGCGGGCGCGCGTGCCGCATACGCTCTGGAACACCACCCCGCCTCGAATCGGCAACCCCCCCGCCCGCTGCGCGGGCAACCCTCCTTGAAAAGGAGGGGAGGTTCTTTCAGTCTCCCCTCCTCTCCGAGGAGGGGTGGCGCCGAAGGCGACGGGGTGGTGAGCGGCGTTGATCGATGCCCCAACCACCCCCCGCCCTGCGGGCGGACCCCTCCTTGAAAAGGAGGGGAGGTTCTTTCAGTCTCCCCTCCTCTCCGAGGAGGGGTGGCGCCGAAGGC
>JAABQT010000356.1 GCA_011391295.1 Betaproteobacteria bacterium | reverse complement strand
CCGGGAAATCTTGGCGCCGAGGGCGGAGAGCTTCTGCTCGAGGCCCTCGTAGCCGCGATCCAGATGGTAGATACGGTCGATCAGCGTCTCCCCCTGCGCCACCAGCCCGGCCACCACCAGGCTCGCGGACGCGCGCAGGTCGGTCGCCATCACCTTCGCCCCCTGCAGCCGCTCCACGCCCCGCACCACGGCGGTATTGCCCTGGATGGAGATGTCCGCGCCCAGGCGCTGCAGCTCCTGCGCGTGCATGAACCGATTCTCGAAGATTGTTTCGGTGATCTGCGCCTTGCCGCGGGCCACGCAGTTCATCGCCATGAGCTGCGCCTGCATGTCGGTGGGAAATCCCGGATAGGGCGCGGTCGTTACGTTCACCGACCCGGGTCGCCCGCCCATCTCGATCTCGATCAGGTCGGCACGGCAGGAGATCTTCGCTCCTGCTTCCTGCAGCGCCTGAATGGTCGCCGCAACTGTTTCGGGCGCGGCAGCGGTCAACCTGACCTTGCCGCCCGCGGCCGCCACCGCTGCGAGGTAGGTACCGGTCTCGATGCGGTCGGGCATCACCCGATGCCGCGCGCCCGACAGGGCGGTCACCCCCTGGATACGGATGGCCTGCGTCCCATCGCCCTCGATCTTCGCGCCCATGGCCCGCAGGCAGCGCGCCAGATCCACGACCTCCGGTTCGCGCGCCGCGTTCTCCAGCAGCGTCGTGCCCTCGGCGAGGCAGGCAGCCATCATCAGGTTCTCGGTACCCGTCACGGTGACCAGGTCCATGGCAAACCGCGCGCCCCTCAGTCTCCTGGAGGTGGCATTCATGTAGCCCTGCTCCACCGTGATCTGCGCACCCATTGCCTGCAGGCCTTTGACGTGCTGGTCCACCGGGCGCGCGCCGATGGCGCAGCCCCCGGGCAGCGATACCTTGGCGCGCCCGCAGCGTGCAAGCAGCGGCCCCAGCACCAGAACCGAAGCGCGCATGGTCTTGACCAGCTCGTAGCCGGCGACCGGGTTGGCGATCTTCGCGGCCCGCAGTTGCACGCGCCCGCCCTGCTGATCGCCGATCTCGACGCCCATTTGCGCGAGGAGCCTCGCCATCGTGCGCACGTCCATCAGGCTGGGCACGTTGTCCAGCGCGAGGGGCTGGTCGGTGAGCAGCGAGGCGCACATGATCGGCAGCGCGGCATTCTTGGCGCCGGAGATGCGCACTTCCCCGGCGAGCGGCCGCCCGCCGGCGATCTGCAGCTTATCCACCGGCCTGGAACTCCTCCGGCGTCAGCGTTTTCATCGACAGGGCGTGAACCTCTTCGCGCATGCGATCGCCCAGCGCCGCATACACCAGCTGGTGGCGCTGGATGCGGCTCTTGCCGGCAAAGAGCTTCGACACCACCAGCGCCTGGAAATGCTGGCCGTCGCCGAGCACCTCGACGCGCTCGCAGGCAAGGCCGGCGGCGATGCCGCTCTGGATGCTTTCGGGAGTCACCATGCTCAGGTCCTGATCTTGTATCCGGTGTTCAGCAGCCGCAGCGCAAGCGCGGACAGAAGCGCCAAGCTTACCGCCACCACGGCGAAGCTGGCCGCCGGTGCCACGTCGGAGGCGCCGAAGAAGCCGTAGCGAAAGCCGTCGATCATGTAGAAAAAAGGATTCAGGTGCGAGATCTGCTGCCAGAGCGGTGTCAGGCTGTGAATCGAGTAAAACACGCCCGAGAGCATGGTCAGCGGCAGCACGAGGAAATTCTGGAACGCCGCGATTTGCTCGAATTTCTCCGCCCAGATGCCGGCCAGCAGTCCAAGTACCGCCAGCAGCGCGCTGCCCAACAGGGCAAAAGCGAGCGCCCACAGCGGCGCCGCGAACCGCAGCTCGACGAACCACGCCGTGACCGCCAGCACCCCCGCGCCCACCACCAACCCCCGCGCTACCGACGCGAGGACGTAGGCGCCGAAGAACTCGACGTACGAGATCGGCGTCACCAGCACGAACACCAGATTGCCGGTGATCTTCGACTGGATCAGGCTCGAGGCGCTGTTGGCAAACGCGTTCTGCAGCATGCTCATCATCACCAGGCCGGGCACCAGAAACGCGGAATACGGCACGCCCTCGAACACTCGCACGTGGGCGCCGAGCGCCTGCGCGAAGATGATGAGGTAGAGAAGCGCGCTCAGCACGGGCCCACCCACGGTCTGGAACGCGACCTTCCAGAAGCGCAGCAACTCCTTGTACAGCAGCGTGTTGAAGCCGGTCACGGTCAGTGGCGCTGCATGATGTGGAGAAACACGTCCTCGAGATCGGCAGGGTGCGGCCCTGCGAAGTTCGCGAGCAGGTTCTTCGTGGAATCGAGTGCCACGATGCGCCCTGCCTTGAGCATGGCGATGCGCTCGCAGTGCTCCTCGGCCTCCTCGAGGTAGTGGGTGGTCAGCACCACCGTGTGGCCGTCGCGGTTCAGTCTCCGCACGAACTGCCACAGCCCCTGGCGCAACTCGACGTCCACGCCCGCGGTGGGCTCGTCGAGCACGAT
>JAABQT010000355.1 GCA_011391295.1 Betaproteobacteria bacterium | reverse complement strand
AGCCGGGCGAGCGCTGCGCCTCGACGTCCAATCGAAATTTCGAAGGCCGCCAGGGTGACGGCGGGCGCACCCACCTCGTGAGCCCGGCGATGGCCGCGGCCGCGGCGGTGTCGGGCCATTTCGTCGACATCCGGCAGTGGCGCTGATTCGCCATGGATAAGTTCACCGTGCACAACGGCGTCGTCGTGCCGCTCGATCGCGGCAACGTCGATACAGATCAGATCATCCCGAAGCAGTTCCTGAAGTCGATCAAGAAAACCGGCTACGGGCCGAACCTGTTCGACGCCTGGCGCTACCTCGACCACGGCGAGCCGGGCATGGATCACGTCAGGCGCCCGGCCAACCCGAGCTTCGTACTGAACGATCCGCGCTACCGGGAGGCCACGATCCTGCTCGCGCGCAAGAACTTCGGCTGCGGCAGCTCGCGCGAGCACGCGCCCTGGGCGCTGCTCGACTACGGTTTTCGCTGCGTCATCGCGCCCTCGTTCGGCGACATCTTCTACAACAACAGCTTCAAGAACGGCTTCCTGCCGGTGGTGCTGCAGGAGGCCGAGGTCGATCGCCTGTTCTACGAGTGCGCGTCGTTTCCCGGCTTGCGGCTCACGGTGGACCTGGGCGCGCAGACGGTGTCCACGGCGGACCGCTCGCAGGTGATGCGCTTCGAGGTCGACACCTTTCGCAAGCACTGCCTGCTGAACGGCCTCGACGAGATCGGCCTTACGCTGCAACACAAGGACAAGATCCAGGCCTTCGAGGCGAAACGCCTGCAGCAGTTTCCCTGGCTGATGCGGTGAGTCGATGAACATCGCGGTGCTGCCCGGGGACGGGATCGGAAAAGAGATTATCGCCCAGGCGGTGAGGGTGCTGCGCCGCCTCGAGCTGCCGTTGGAGCTCGAGGAAGCGCCGGTCGGCGGGGCGGGCTACGAGGCGGCGGGCGACCCGCTGCCGGAAGCGACGCTCGTGCTTGCGCGCAAGGCCGACGCGATCCTCTTCGGCGCCATCGGCGGGCCGCAGTACGACGCGCTGCCGCGCGACAAGCGCCCGGAACGCGGCCTGCTGCGACTGCGCAAGGAACTCGGCCTGTTCGCCAACCTGCGTCCGGCGCGGGTGTATCCCGAACTGGCGCAGGCCTCCAGCCTCAAGCCCGAGCTGGTGGCCGGGCTCGACCTGCTCATCGTGCGCGAGCTGACGGGCGACATCTACTTCGGCGAACCGCGCGGCATCGCCACGCTGGCCAACGGCGAGCGCGAGGGCGTGAACACCATGCGCTACCGCGAAAGCGAGATCCTGCGCATCGCGCGCGTGGCCTTCGAAGCCGCGCGCAAGCGCGGCCGCAAGCTGTGTTCCGTGGACAAGGCGAATGTGCTGGAGACCACGGAACTGTGGCGGCAGGTGGTCGGCGCGCTCGGCAAGGACTACGCCGACGTCGAGCTCTCGCACATGTACGTGGACAACTGCGCCATGCAGCTGGTGCGCAACCCGAAGCAGTTCGACGTCATCGTCACCGGCAACCTGTTCGGCGACATCCTTTCGGACGAAGCGTCGATGCTGACCGGATCGATCGGCATGCTGCCTTCGGCCTCCCTGGACGAGCGCGGCAAGGGACTGTACGAGCCGATCCACGGCGCGGCGCCCGATATCGCCGGCAAGGGCGTCGCCAATCCGCTGGCCACCATTATTTCGGCAGCGATGATGCTGCGCTACTCGCTGCAGCGCGCGACCGAGGCGGACCGGGTCGAGGCCGCGGTGCACAAGGTATTGCAGGCGGGGCTGCGCACGGGCGACATCTATACTGCGGGCATGCGCAAGGTCGGCACGCAGGAGATGGGCGACGCCGTGGTCGCTGCGCTGTGAAGGACGGGCAATGCTGAGAGTGGGAATCGTCGGCTGGCGCGGCATGGTGGGATCGGTGCTCGTGCAACGCATGCGCGAGGAGGGCGATTTCGACCATGTCGAGCCGGTGTTCTTTTCGACCTCGCAGGCCGGCGGCAAGGGGCCGGCCACCGGCAGGGACTCGGGGTCCGTGCAGAGCGCAACCGACATCGCGGCGCTGAAGGCGCTGCCGGTGATCATCGCCTGCCAGGGCAGCGATTACACCAATGACGTTTATCCGCGGCTGCGTGCGGCCGGCTGGCAAGGCTACTGGATCGATGCCGCGAGCGCGCTGCGCATGAAGGACGACGCCGCAATCATCCTTGACCCCGTCAACATGCCGGTGATCGAGCGCGCGCTCGCATCGGGCGTGCGCAACTACATCGGCGGCAACTGCACCGTCAGCCTGATGATGATGGGCATGGCGGGGCTGTTCCGGCACGACCTCATCGAGTGGATGACCTGCATGACCTACCAGGCGGCCTCTGGCGCGGGCGCCGCCAGCATGCGCGAGCTCGCCGAGCAAATGGCGCACCTGGGCGACGCCGTGAAGCCGATGCTCGCCGATCCGGCGTCGAGCGCGCTGGACGTCGACCGGGGTATCGCCGGGGCGATGCGCAACGGCGGCTTGCCGAAGGCGC
>JAABQT010000354.1 GCA_011391295.1 Betaproteobacteria bacterium | reverse complement strand
GATCTGCTGCAGGAAGGCGTCGGTGATCACGTCCTTGACGATGATCTCGCGGCCGCTCTTGGGGTTCTTGAAGCTGCACCAGGGGCCGCCGTCCATCGGCTTGGCGCCGAACTCCCGCTGCGCCAGCGCGTAGCCCCAGTCGCGAAAGCCGCCCTCGGTGAATTTCTGGATGTTGCCCTTGTGCACCAGGGTTACCGACTTGCGGTCGTTGTCGATGGCGTACTGGAAGGCCTTGCGGATCAGCCGCTCCGAGCCTTCGATGGAAACCGGCTTGATGCCGATCGCCGAGGTGTCCGGGAAGCGGATCTTGGTCACCTTCATCTCGTCCATCAGGAACTTGATCAGCTTCCTGGCCTCGGGCGAATTCGCCGCCCATTCGATGCCGGCATAGATGTCCTCGGAATTCTCGCGGAAGATGACCATGTCGGTCTTCTCGGGCTCCTTCACCGGAGAGGGCACGCCCTTGAACCAGCGGATCGGGCGCAGGCAGACGTAGAGGTCGAGCGCCTGGCGCAGCGCGACATTGATGGAACGGATGCCGCCGCCCACCGGGGTGGTGAGCGGGCCCTTGATCGACACCACGTACTGCCTGGAGGCGTCGAGGGTCTCGTCCGGCAGCCACACGTTCTCGCCGTACACCTTGCAGGACTTCTCGCCGGCGTACATCTCCATCCATACGATCTTCTTCTTGCCGCCATAGGCCTTGTGCACGGCCGCGTCGACCACCTTGACCATCACCGGGGTGATGTCCACGCCGGTGCCGTCGCCCTCGATGAAAGGGATGATGGGGTTGTCGGGAACCGCGAGCGAGAAGTCCTTGTTGACGCGGATCTTCTCGCCGCCCGAAGGGACCTTGATGTGCTTGTACGCCATGGAATCTCCCGCGTGAATGCGCTTGAAAGTCGAAATTATAAGAGCTTGAGGTCGAACATCCGTTCGGCCAGCCATACCGCGGCGACCGCGGCGATCGCCACCGAGCCGCCGAAGAACGCGAGGCGCCGGTAGAACCAGCTGCGGCGCAGGAGGTAGGCCGCGGGCAGAAACAGGCAGACGATCGCCAGCTGTCCGGCCTCGACGCCCAGGTTGAAGCCCACCAGGCTGACGAGCAGCGCCTCACGCGGCAACCCGAGGTCGGCGAGCACGCTGGCGAATCCGAAACCGTGCACCAGCCCGAAGCCGAAAGCCACGGCCCAGCGCCGGGCCAGCACCACGGGCTTGAGGTTGTTGAGCGCCGCCAGCACCACCGACAGTGCGATCACCGACTCGACCAGGCGCGACGGCAGCTCGACCACCGCGAGCGCGGCGAGCGACAGCGTGATCGAGTGCGCCACGGTGAACGCAGTCACGACTTTAAGCACGTCCCAGAACACCGCCGCGAAGCGCGGCGCTGGCGCCCACCCGCGCCCCGCAAACACCAGCACGGCAGGCAGCAGCAGCGACAGGAGGAACAGGACATGGTCGATGCCGATCCAGATGTGCCACACGCCTTCGCGGCCGTAATCGAGCAATTGCCGCAGTCGCGACGACGTCGCGAGCGGCACTGCGAGATGCGGCCGGTCCGGGCCGAGCACGCCGGCAACGGTTCCCGACGCGCTCTCCACCCGGACCAGCCCGCGGTGCGTGGGATCGAGATCGGCGAACAGGCGATAGCCGATATCCAGCGTGCGCCGGGCAGGGGCGCCGCAGTGCGCGGCGAAGCGCAGCACCGAGTACGCGCCGTCGCTATGCCGGTCGACCAGCTGCTCGCCCGCCACCAGGCGGCAAGCGCGGCCGTCCGCATGCAGCGCAAGGCGGGCCAGGGCGTAGGTGGCGATTCCAGGGTGCTGCGAGCGCAGTTCGCCCCAGGTGATGGCGCCGTCGCCGTCGGCGTCCAGACCGATGGCGTGCTCCAGATCGCGCAGCGCGATGTCCCACTGGCCCTCGATCACGGCGCCACCGGTGCGCAAGGCGAGGTAGCTGTCGCTCGGCTTGTGCGCCAGCGCCGGCCCGCAGGCGAGCGCCAGCACCAGGACCCAGGCGCGCCTCATCGCAATCCGGCCGCCAGGCGGCGCATGCCTTCGTGCTCGAAACCGCTGCGCGCCAACCACGCCAGCGCCGGCGCGGCGGCGGCCGGGTCGCGCGCGGCCTGGGCTGCCTGCAGCAGCACCAGCGCATCGCGCGGCTCGCGCTGCGACTTCCAGTTCTCGGCGGCCGCGGCGAGCGCGGCTTTCGCGTCGCTGCGCAACTCGAGTTGGTATCTCGCTTCCTCCGCCAGATGCAGGCGTTCGCCGCGCGCCGCGGCCGCCGAGAAGCGCTCGCCCAGCGCCTCGCCGTGGCGTTGCGCGCCGGGCAGCCCGAGATCGCGCTCAGCCAGCGCGAGCCGCAGCAGAAGCGTGTCGGACTGGGTCCAGTCGCGAAGCAAGGCGACCACCTCGCGGCTGCGGCGCTGCTCGAGCAGGAAATCGGCGTACGCGGCAAGCAGGAAGTTGTCGGTCACGTCGAGCGCCAGGGCGGCGCGGAAATGGCGCTCGGCCGCCGC
>JAABQT010000353.1 GCA_011391295.1 Betaproteobacteria bacterium | reverse complement strand
AACCCCTTGTGGCGCAGCGAGGCATTGCGCGCGAGTTGGGGCGCGGCGCCGACAGACCCCGTGCTGCTGCATGTCGGCCGCATCGCGCCGGAAAAGAACCTGGATGCGCTGCTTGGCGCCTATGCGGCGGCGCGCCGCAGCGCGCCGCGCGCGCGGCTGGTGCTGGTGGGCGACGGACCGGCGCGAAGCGAGCTGCAGGCGCGCTGCCCCGAGGCGATTCTCGCCGGCATCCGGCGCGGCGAGGACCTCGCCGCGCACTATGCCTCGGCCGACATCTTCCTGTTTCCCAGCCTGACGGAAACCTACGGCAACGTGACGACCGAAGCCATGGCGAGCGGGCTCGCCGTCGTCGCATTCGATTATGCGGCGGCGGCCGCCCTCATCCGGCATGGAGAAAACGGCTTGCTTGCAAGATTCGGCGACGCGGAGACTTTTTGCGCGCTCGCCGCCGGGCTGGTCTGCGACCTGGCCACCACCGCCGCGCTGGGCGCCCAGGCGCGGGGAGCGGCCGCGGCACACGACTGGACGCGCGTGGTGCAGCAACTCGAATCCGTCCTGGAGATTGCTTGCGCCGCGGGTCCGATCCGCGCCTATGGCAGTTCAGGCGTGCGGCGCACGCGCGTTCCCGTGCCCCAGAGGACATAGCCGGATACCGCGTAGGCGAGGCAGATCAGGAACACCACGACGGAGGGGCGCAGCGAGATGACGGCGAGGCCGGCAACCAGCGCCAGCAACACCGAAAACGGCACCGCCCTTCTCAGGTTGTATTCCTTGAAGCTGTAGAAGGGCAGGTTCGTCATCATGGTGATGCCGGCGTACAGGGTGAAAGCGCAGGCGATCAGACTGAGCCAGAGTTCGCGGTCGATGCCGAAATCGTCGAACACCCAGACCAGGCCCGCCAACAGGGACGCTGCGGCGGGGCTCGGGATACCCTGGAAATAGCGCCGGTCTACGACCTCGATGTTCACATTGAAGCGCGCGAGCCGCAGCGCGGCACCGGCACAGTAGATGAAGGCGGCGATCCACCCGAGCTTGCCGAGGTCCTTGAGCGCCCACTCGTACATCACCAGCGCCGGCGCGACGCCGAACGAGACCATGTCGGAAAGACTGTCGTATTGGGCGCCGAACTCGCTCTGCGTGTGCGTAAGGCGCGCAACGCGTCCGTCCAGGCCGTCCAGCACCAAGGCGACGAAGATCGCCACCGCCGCCAGTTCGAAGCGGCCGTTCATCGCCTGCACGATGGCGTAGAAGCCGGAGAACAGCGCTGCGGTGGTGAACAGGTTCGGCAGCAGGTAGATGCCGCGGCGCCGGAATGCGGCGAGGCTGCGGCCGGGCGCGGCGTCGGGCAGGTCCGTCATCGCACTGTCCCCTGTCGTCGGAGTGGCGGGCGTGACCCTACCGCGGAAGTTGCGACGGCTTGATGACAGCGGCTGGAAATTAACGCGTCGGTCACATCTCTCGGCTAACCTCGCCGCTTAGGCACTTATGAGGAAAAGCTGAGGCAAAATCGGAGATGCAGCGCGTTCGCTCGATCTTTCTCTCCGACGTCCATCTCGGCACGCCAGCCTGCCAGGCCGGCGCCCTGCTCGAATTCCTCAAAGCCTACGATTCGGAGTTCCTGTTCCTCGTCGGCGACATTGTCGATTTCTGGGCGATTCGCCGCCGCGGCGTCTACTGGTCCACGGACCAGAACACCGTGGTGCAGAAAATCCTCAAGCGCGCGCGGCACGAGGTCAGCGTGGTCTTCGTGCCCGGCAACCACGACGAGGCGGTGCGCGAGCACATCGGCACCTCGTTCGGCAACATCCGCGTCGAGCGCGACTACCTGCATGTCGCGGCCGACGGCAGGCGCTATCTGTTGATTCACGGCGACGAGTTCGACCAGGTCACCAAGTACCACCGGTGGCTGGCGATTCTGGGCGACCATGCCTACGACCTGGTCGTGCGCGTGAACAGATGGCTGTCCTGGGCGCGCAGGACGCTGAAAGTGCCGGGCTACTGGTCGCTGTCGGGGTACGCGAAACTGAAGGTGAAGAAGGCGGTCAGCTTCATTTTCGACTTCGAGGACTCGGTGCTGCGCCATGCGAAGGAACGCGGCGTCGACGGGGTCATCTGCGGCCACATCCATTCCGCGGTGATCCGCGACGCGGGTGGCATTCTTTACATCAATTGCGGGGACTGGGTCGACAGCTGCACTGCAATCGTCGAGCACGAGAGCGGGTCCATGGAGCTCGTGCGCTGGGGCGGCGCGGAGGAGAAGGTGGTGCGCCTGCCGTTAGCCGCCCCGGTCGCCACGCTCGACGAAAGCCGCCAGGCGCTCGCCGGCGCTCTCGATAGGTCCGTCGTTCTCAAGCACCAGGGCGGCGGCGGGCGCGGCGCCGGATAGGGCGGCATTGCGCGTCAGCCTGCGCGCGGCTTCGTCCGGCCGCTCGCGGCCACGCCGTGCAAGACGCGCTTGCAGCACTTCTGCGGGAGCGACGACGTGCACGGCTTCCAACTGCGGAAACTTCACCTTAGCCACCGTT
>JAABQT010000352.1 GCA_011391295.1 Betaproteobacteria bacterium | reverse complement strand
CTTGCCATGATCCACGTGACCAATCGTCCCCACGTTCACGTGCGGCTTGGTACGCTCAAATTTGCTTTTTGCCATGACGCTGATCCCCGAGTCTGGTGGTTACTTGCTTCTTGCCGTGATCACCGCCTCGGCGACGCTTTTCGGCGCCTCGGCGTAGTTCTTGAACTCCATGGTGTACGTGGCGCGGCCCTGGGTCGCCGAGCGCAGCGAGGTCGAATAGCCGAACATTTCGCCCAGCGGGACTTCCGCCTTGATCACCTTGACGCCGATGACGTCCTCCATGCCCTGGATCACGCCGCGGCGCGACGACAGGTCACCGACCACGTTGCCCATGAATTCCGGCGGGGTCTCGACCTCGACCGCCATCACCGGCTCGAGCAGCACGGGGTTCGCGGCGCGCATGCCGTCCTTGAACGCGAAGATGGCCGCCATCTTGAACGCGTTTTCATTCGAGTCGACATCGTGGTACGAACCGTCGAACAGCGTGGCCTTGACGTCTACCACCGGATAGCCGGCGAGCACCCCGTCCAGCAATGCCTCGTCCACGCCCTTCTTGACCGCCGGGATGAATTCGCGCGGCACGCGGCCGCCCTTGATGCCGTCCACGAACTCGTAGCCCTTGCCGGCGGGCTGCGGCTCGAGTTTCAGCCAGACGTGTCCGTACTGGCCCCGGCCGCCGGATTGCTTGATGAATTTGCCTTCGGATTCGAGGGATTTCTTGAAGGTCTCGCGGTAGGCCACCTGCGGCTTGCCTACCGAGGCCTCGACGCTGAACTCGCGCTTCATGCGATCAACGATGATCTCCAGGTGCAGCTCGCCCATGCCCGAAATGATGGTCTGACCCGACTCCTCGTCGGTGTGCACGCGGAACGACGGATCTTCCTGCGCCAAGCGCCCGAGCGCCACGCCCATCTTCTCCTGGTCGACCTTGGTCTTCGGCTCGACCGCCTGCGAGATCACCGGGTCCGGGAACTCCATGCGCTCCAGCACGATGATCTTCTTCGCGTCGCAGATCGTCTCGCCGGTGATCACGTCCTTGAGCCCGACCACGGCGGCGATGTCCCCGGCGCGCACTTCCTTGATCTCCTTGCGCTCGTTGGCGTGCATCTGCAGCAGGCGCCCGATGCGCTCTTTCCTGCCGCGCACCGACGTATACACGGTGTCGCCCGAGGCCAGCACCCCGGAGTAGACGCGGATGAACGACAACTGCCCGACGAACGGGTCGGTCATGATTTTGAACGCGAGCGCGGCGAACGGCTCTTCGTCCTCGGGCTTGCGGACGTCGGGCTCGCCTTTCTCATTCGCACCCTTCACCGGCGGGATGTCGACCGGGGACGGCAGATAGTCGATCACGGCGTCCAGCATCGCCTGCACGCCCTTGTTCTTGAACGCCGATCCGCACAGCATCGGCACGATTTCGTTGTTGATCGTGCGCAGGCGCAGCCCGCGCTTGATTTCCTCGAGCGAGAGCTGGCCCGATTCGAGGTACTTGTTCATCAGTTCCTCGTTGGCTTCGGCGGCCGCCTCGACCATCTTGTCGCGCCACTCCTTGGCCTCGGCGGCAAGCTCCGCGGGAACCGGCTTGCGCTCGAACTTCATGCCCTGCGAAGCATCGTCCCAGTAGATCGCCTGCATCGTCACCAGGTCGATCACGCCGGCGAATTTCTCCTCCGCGCCGATCGGAATCTGGATCGGCACGGCGTTGCCCTTCAGCCGGCTGCGGATATGCTCGTAGGACTTGAAGAACGTCGCGCCGACGCGGTCCATCTTGTTGATGAACGCCAGGCGCGGCACGCGGTACTTGTTGGCCTGGCGCCAGACCGTCTCGGACTGCGGCTGCACGCCCGCCACCGCGTCGTACACCATGCACGCGCCATCCAGGACGCGCATCGAGCGCTCGACTTCGATGGTGAAATCCACGTGGCCCGGGGTGTCGATGATGTTGATGTGGTGCTCGGGGTAGGACTGGTCCATGCCCTTCCAGAAACAGGTGGTGGCGGCCGAAGTGATGGTGATGCCGCGCTCCTGCTCCTGCTCCATCCAGTCCATGACCGCGGCGCCGTCGTGCACCTCGCCCATCTTGTGCGATACGCCTGTGTAGAACAGGATGCGCTCGGTGGTGGTGGTCTTCCCGGCGTCGATGTGCGCCGAGATACCGATGTTCCGGTAGCGTTCGATGGGGGTTCTGCGCGGCACGATAGTCACCAGGATCCCGTCAGAACCTGTAGTGCGCGAACGCCTTGTTGGCGTCCGCCATGCGGTGTACTTCCTCGCGCTTCTTCATCGCGCCGCCGCGGCCTTCAGCGGCCTCCTGCAATTCGCCCGCCAGGCGCACGGTCATCGACTTCTCGCCGCGCTTCTGCGCCGCTTCGCGGATCCAGCGCATGGCGAGCGCCACGCGCCGCACCGGGCGCACTTCCACGGGCACCTGGTAGTTGGCGCCGCCGACGCGCCGGCTCTTGACTTCGACCACCGGCTTCACGTTCTGCACTGCCTGCGAGAACACCTCGACCGGATCCTTCCCG
>JAABQT010000351.1 GCA_011391295.1 Betaproteobacteria bacterium | reverse complement strand
ACGGCTGGTGAGGTGAGACGATCCATTGCCTCTACGCCGCCGGGCGCCGGGCGCCGCAGCTGCTGGCGCGCGCGTTCGAGGCGTACGCGGAAGGCCTCGCGCACATGTGCGGCGGCGCCCTGGAGCTGGCGCTGGCGGCGAGACTCGCGTTCATCCCGAAACGCGACTCGCCGGACCCGCGGCCAATCGGGGTAGTGCAGCTGTTTCGCCGCATTGTCGCCCGCGGCTGGGCACGCGTCGCGCTGCCGCGCGCGCTCCGGTGGTTTGTAGAGCGCGGACAATTCGGCGCGGGCGCTCCCGCCGGCACGGAGGGCTTGGCCTCGCTCGCCCAGGAGACGCTGGACAACGGCGGCGTGGTAGTGATGCTCGACCGGTCCAACGCGTACGGGGCGCTTGCGCCCGAGTACGCAGAGGCGTGGGTGCAGGGAGTGTTGCCGTCCTTCCACCCGCTCATTCGCGCGCTCCTCAGCCCGGCGCTGGTCGTGGGCCCGGGGCTGCTGCCCTTTACCTGGGCTGGGCTCTTTCAGGGGTGCTCGCTCTCACCGCTGCTCTACGCTGGGGCTCTCGAGGGTCTGCTGGAGCCGGTGCGCGGCGAGTTGGCACGCCTGGGCGTGCAGTCGGCCGGCTTCCTGGACGACGGGCTGCTCACTTGCGACGCCGCGCGCGCCGTTGAGTCCCTGCGTCGCGCGCTGCGCCTTGTGAGCGACGCGGGCGCGGTCGGCGGGCAGACGCTGAACTTGCGGAAGTGCAAAGTTGTGTGCTCGAGCGCGGCGCAGTGCGCGGAAATGTCGGCGGCGCTGCCCGACTTGCGAGTGTCGCAGGGCGCGGTGCTTGTCGGCGTGCCGGTGGGCGGCGCGGCGTACCGCGACGAGTTCGCGCGCCTCGTGGTGGCGTCGGCCGCTCGCGCGCGCGCGCAGATCGCGCCCCGCGTTGGCGTGTCGGCGGCGCTGTACTTGCTGCGGTTCGCCGACGGCTGGCCGCGCACGCAGCACGTGTTCCGCGCGCTGGCCCCGGACGTCGCGCGGCGCGCGGCGGCGGACCACGACCACGCGGTAACCGGTGAATTTGACAGGCTGCTAGGGCCCGAGGCGGCGCGCGCTCGCGCTGCCGGCGCCCCCCTCTTCCGATCCCTCCGTCTGCCCCTGCGCCTCGGGGGGCTCGCCGTCTCGAGCGCTGTGGCGCTCAGCCCGGTGGCCTACATGGCCGCCCGCGTGCAGGTCACGCGCCTCCTGGCGGCCGTCACCCGCCCCCCTCCCGCTGCCCCTGTGCCCGATGACACCCCGTTGTTTCGCGACCGCCCCAGCGGCCGCCCCGCGTGGCACATTTACAGCGTAGGGTGGGTTGGCCCAGAAGAGGAGGCACTGTGCAACGGCAGTGGCCGCTGCTTGATGCGTCCGCGCGCGGGCTGCTCGCGCGGCATGTGCGCGGTGTGCTGCGCTCTCGCGCACCCGGTGCGCGCACTACAGGTGCGCTGCGTGTCGTGCGAGCGCGCGGCGGACGAGGCGGCGCTCGTGCTCGAGCGTGACGTGCCGGGCCTGCTGCGCTCGCTCGAGCCCGCGCTCACGGCAGCGGCCGCTGAGCACGGCGGGCCGCCGCTCGGTGAGATGCGCAACGCTCTCGCGCTCGCCAGCGCGTATCGCACGCCCCAGCGCGCTCTCGCCTGCGCGCTCGCCGGGCGCATGCGCGACGAGCTGCTGCGCGTGTCGCCGCCGAGTGTACGCCACGCCTTGGACAGCGCGGCCGACCGCGCGGCGCACGCGCTGTTCGTCGCCGCGCCTGGAGGGCCCTTGAACGTGCCCGACGAGGCGATGCTGCTTGCGATGCGCCGGCGCCTGCACCTCACCGTGCTGGACGGCGGGTCGACGGAGTGCACGACCACGCACGGGGAGGCCCCGATCCGGTGCACGCTGCACGGCGTCGCCGGCGGCAACGCGGACGAGCACTGCATCAGCTGCAAGGCGGGCGGCATGTCCGTCTTCGTGCACAACGCGGTGGCCAACGCCTTCGCTCGCGCGGCGCGGTCCTGCCTCCTGAACGCGGGGCGGGAGTCCGGCCTGCTGCTCGATCCCGCGTACGCGCAGAAGATCGACCTGGTCGTCTGGGACGCGGGCGAGCACCTCGCGGCACCCTTGGCGGTGGACCTCACGTGCAGGTATCGCGCGTCACGCGAGGCCCTCGCGCGCGCCGAGCGCGGCAAATTCGATAAGTACGACGCGCACCGCATCGCGGACGCCACGCTGATGGGCGCGGCGTTCTGCGATGCGTTTCGCTTCGGCCCCGGCGCGCACCGCGCCGTGAGGCTCGTAGCGGCCGCTGCGGCGACGGCGGGTGCGGGGCACCCGGCGGACGTCGCCACGGAGCTCTACGTCACGCTCGCCGTGGCCTATTGGGTGGCCACCGCGTCGCGCTTCGCGCGCCAGGCGGGCTTGTGCCGCGACAACAGCCACACGGTGCCCGACGCGCGCCGCGTGGCGCGTTCGGGGCGCCGCTGGGTGCTGCCCACCGGCCGGGGCACGCACGCTGGCCT
>JAABQT010000350.1 GCA_011391295.1 Betaproteobacteria bacterium | reverse complement strand
CCGGCACTGCTGTCCGCGGCACTGGCCCGCGACCTCGCGGAGCTTAGGCAGTTCCGCCACGTCGTGCGCAACATCTATCCCACGCGGCTTGAGGAGGCGCGGGTGCGGGAGCATCTCACCCGACTGATCCGGGCGGCGCCAGCGTTCGCCGCGCAATGCGGCGAATTCGCCGCGAACCTGCCTAGAACACCTTCTCCGCGAGCACGCGCAGCAGGTACTCGCCGTACCCGCTCCTAGCGAGCGGCCGCGCGAGCGCCTTCAGTCGCCGCGCGCCGATGTAGCCCTGGCGGAAGGCGATCTCCTCCGGACAGGCGACTTTGAGCCCCTGGCGCTTCTCGATGGTCTCGATGAAATGCGCCGCCTCGAGCAGCGACTCGTGCGTGCCGGTGTCGAGCCAGGCGTAGCCGCGGCCCATCGGCACCACTTCGAGCGCGCCTTGCTCGAGATAGGCGCGGTTGACGTCGGTGATCTCCAGCTCGCCGCGCGCCGAGGGCTTCAGGCCCTCGGCGATCTTCACCACGCGGTTGTCGTAGAAGTACAGCCCCACCACCGCGTAGCGCGACTTGGGCTTGTTCGGCTTTTCCTCGAGGCTCACCGCGCGGCCGCGCGCGTCGAACTCCACCACGCCGTAGCGCTGCGGGTCGTTCACCGGATAGGCAAAGACGGTGGCGCCCTTCTTTCTCGCCGCGGCGCGCGACAGGAGCGCCGAAAGATCGTGACCGTGAAAGAGATTGTCCCCAAGGACCAGTGCGACTGAATCCTTGCCGATGAATTTCCTGCCGATGAGGAAGGCCTGCGCGAGCCCGCCGGGATGGGGCTGGACCGCGTAGGACAGCTTGATGCCCCACTTGCGGCCGTTGCCGAGGAGTTCTTCGAAGCGCGGCGTGTCCTGCGGCGTGGAGATCACCAGGATGTCGCGGATGCCGGCGAGCATCAGCGTGGTGAGCGGGTAGTACACCATCGGCTTGTCGTAGACCGGCAGCAGCTGCTTGGACACGACCTGCGTCACCGGGTACAGCCGCGTGCCCGAGCCGCCGGCGAGGATGATGCCCTTCATGCGGCGATGCGCGTCACTTACGTGCACGCTTGCGTGCCAATGTCACCGCGCCCGAGACATCCCGCTGCCGGACACCGCGCGACGCGAGCTTCTTGCGCACGGCATCGGCGGGCTTGCTTGTGCGCGGTTCGCGCCGCCCCTTGGCAAGAATTCCCGTCACGGCGCGCTCCAGGTTGCCAAGCTCCGAAGCGATGACATTCCAGACGACTGCATGGTCTACGTCCCAATACTTGTGCACCAGGCGGTCGCGCATGCCAGCGATGCTGCGCCATGGAACCTGCGGCGCGAGCGTCGGAAGATCCAGGCCCTCGTCCTGCGCATCCTTGATCGCCTGCCCGATGTGGATAAGCCGTGCCTGCACGGCATCGCGTGCCATCGAATTCCTGCGAAAGGCCGCTGCGTCGCCGCGGGTGTACTCGCGGATTTTCCCGATCGCCTCGAGCACATCCGCCAAGCGGTCGAAAGCCGGACGCGCCATCGCTCAGAAGATCCTGATCGCGTCCTTCAGCGAACCCGCCAGAACCCTCGGCTTCGCCGACTGTTTCGCCACCACATCGACCTTGCGACCGAACAGATCTGCCAGATCGTTCTCCAGGCCGATGACATCGAGCAGGCTGCGACCCGGCTCCAGTTCGACCAGGAAATCGATGTCGCTATCGGGGCCTTCCTCGCCGCGTGCCGCCGAGCCGAAGAGGCGCACCGTGCGCGCACCGTGGGCACGGGCGAGCGCGCCGACCAGCGCCTTCCTGCGCAGCACCTCCTCGCGCAGGCCCGCGCGGCCATTGCCCGGCGCCGGCGCACCTCGCTCCACTCCGGCGATGACGGCCACCGGACGGTTGTTCTTCATGACGACGAGCCGCGTCCCCGGCTCCCGCGTCAGCCGTTCGACGATCTCGCGCGTGTGGCGCGCGAGGTCGGATACCGCAATCGTGTCCTCCACCTGCATTCTGCGATTATATGAAAATTTTCATAAAACTGCAACCTTGCGCTCCAGGTACCAGCGCACCGTCTTCCTCAACCCCGATTCGAAACTCTCCTCGGGCCGCCAGCCGAGCTCGCGCTGGATCTTGCGCGCATCGATGGCGTAGCGCCGGTCGTGCCCCGGGCGATCCTTGACGAAGCTGATCAGGCTCGCGTAGCTGCCGCCGGTGCGCGGCCTGGCATCGTCCAGCAGCGCGCAAAGCAACCTCACCAGGTCGACGTTCTTCATCTCGGCGCCGCCGCCGATGTTGTACACCTCGCCCGGTCGGCCGCGCTCGAGCACCGCGCGCAACGCCGCGCAGTGGTCCATCACGTAGAGCCAGTCGCGCACGTTCTGCCCGTCGCCGTACACCGGCAGCGGCTTGCCCGCGAGCGCCTGGTGGATCATCAGCGGGATCAGCTTCTCCGGGAACTGGTGCGGGCCGTAGTTGTTCGAGCAGTTGGTGGTCAGCGCCGGCAGCCCGTAGGTGTGCCAATACGCCCGCACCAGGTGGTCGG
>JAABQT010000349.1 GCA_011391295.1 Betaproteobacteria bacterium | reverse complement strand
GCGATCTTCAGCAGCCCGTCTTCGCCGCCAGTGACGCTGTGGGTCTTGATGGCGATGAACCAGAACACCTGCCCGAAAGCGATGGTCATTAGCGCGTAGTAAATACCGCGTCGGTGCGAGATGAAACAGGCGACGAATACGCCGGCGAAAGCGGCCGCGGCGACGGCGACGAGCAGGCAGACCCAGAGGTTCGGGACCAGATTGAATTGCGCGAGGCCGAAGGCATAGGCGCCGACGCCGAAATAGGCGCCGTGTCCGAAGGAGGGCAGGCCGGTGTAGCCGAGAAGCAGATTGAACCCGAGCGCATAGATCGACCAGATTAGAATTTCGACGCCAAGATAGGGATAGAGCCCGATCCGCTCGATCCAGAACGGCACGGTGGCGAGCACCAGGAGCACGAGAGCGATCGTCGGCGTCACCAGGCGAGGGGAGGCGTTCGGACTCGGCAGCATCTCAAGCCTCCAGCAGGCTCTTCTTGCCGAACAGGCCGCGTGCGCGCACCGTGGTGACGAGGATCAGGAGCAGGTAGATCGAGAGCAGCGACCATTCCGATGCATAGGCGCCGGCAAGCCCTACGAGCACACCGCATAGCAGCGACGCGATCACCGCGCCCCAGAAGCTGCCGATGCCGCCGAGCACGATGACGAGGAAGGCAGGCACCACCGCATCGACACCCATGTGCGGCCGGATGCCCCAAATAGGGGCCAGGATGATGCCGGCGATTGCAGCGAGCAGTGTGCCGAACGCGAACACGAAGAGCCGCAAGACCGAGAGGTTGATCCCCAGCGCGCGCACCATCTCGTTATCGTGCGCGCCGGCTTTGATGATGGCGCCATAGGGCGTCTTCTCGATGAAGAGCCACACCAGCCCGATCGCCAGTGCCGCGAAGCCTGCTGCATAGAAGCGATAGGTGGACCAGACCAGGTCCTGGAAGATAAAGCCGCCGCTCACCGCCTGTGGAATCTGCAGCACGTAATCGCGCGTGCCCCAGATGCCGCGGATCGCTTCTTCGAGCACCATTGCAACGCCAAAGGTGAGCAACAGGCCGAACAGCGGGTCCTTGCCGTAGGTCCGCCGCATCAGCACCTCGACGCCCATGCCGACGACCGCGACCACAAGCGGCGCCACGATGAGCGCCACCGCGTAGCGCGCGCTGAGCGGAAGTCCTTTCCAGGCCTCGCCGAGATAGGGCCCGAAGACGTTCTCGCCGCCGACGATGACAAGCGCTAGATATGCACCAAGCGCGAACAGCGAGCCGTGGGCGAGGTTGATCTGCTCCATCAGGCCGACGATCAACATGAAGCCGAGCGCGACCAGGGCAAACAACAGCCCGAGCATGACGCCGTTCAGGACATGCGGCAGCAGATCGAGCAGCATCGCGCGCGCCCGTGAAAAAATGCGCCGGGCCGCGGGAGGAGCGAACCCGGCGCCATCCTAGCCCAGATCAGAGTTCGTACGTCGGAACCTGCTCATAGGCCGCGAGTTTGCACTTGCCCGGCGCGGCGTCGTCGGTCACAGCCTTGGGCTCGGTCCAGGACACGATCTCGAAGTAGTCGGTGTTGTCAGCGGGCTTCATGTTGCGCCGGGCGAGATAGACCGTCTGCTGCATCTGGTGCGTGACCGGATCCATGTAGGCGTCGTAGTGCTGCATGCGGTCCGCCGCCGAGATTTTTAGATTCTCGAGCTGTTTGATCACGGCGATATTGTTGGTCGATCCGGCGCGCTCGATCGCGCGCAGCAACTCCTTGGTCGCCATGTAGCCGTTGTAGGAGACGTTGCCCGGCACCGGGATCGGACTGTCTTTATATGTGGTCTGCCAACGCTTCACGAAGGCATCGACGCCGGGCAGTTTCAGCTTGTGATACCAGGTCGTGCCGAACACGCCGAACAGGCTTTCCGGCGCGCCCCACACGTCCGGCCAATCCTGCTGGTTGTTGATCCAGGCCGGCTTGCCGTCGAGCTTGAGCTGCGCGACTTGCGCGCGCAGCGCCTTGATGTCGTCGCCGCCGATCGCGGCCGCCACCACGTCGGGCTTGGCCTGCTGGATTTTCAGCAAGTACGAAGTGAAGTCGCGGGTATTCTGCGGCACCAGCAGGTTGTCGAGGATCTTGCCGCCGTTGGCCTCCACGAGCGCCTTGGTGGCGTTCGACGTGGAGTGGCCCCAGACATAGTCGTTGGTCAGCAGCATCCAGTTCTTGCCGACCGATTGGACCGCGTTCTTTACCGTGGCTTTGGCGAAGTTAGTGCCGTTGCCGTCCCACACGAACTTGACGCGCGAGCAATTCTCGGCCGCTTCGCTCGGCGCGGAGGAATTGGTGTTGAGGTAGATGGTGCCGTACTTGGCGGCGATCTGGGTGATGGCGTTGGCCACGCCCGAATGCACCGCGCCGATCAGGAACGCGCATTCCTCGCGCGTGATGAAGCGCTCGGCCACGCGGCTGCCAGTCGCCGGCGTCGTTTCCGTGTCGGCCGTGATCCATTCGATCTTGCGGCCGAGCACCCCGCCCTTGGCGTTGAACTCGTCGATGGCGAGACGAAT
>JAABQT010000348.1 GCA_011391295.1 Betaproteobacteria bacterium | reverse complement strand
AGGCATAAAGAGGACGCGAGATGAACTTCCAGCGCGGCCGCTACAAGGAGGAGCCCGAGATCAATCTCGTGCCCCTGATCGACGTGATGATGGTGATCCTCATCTTCCTCATGATCACCACCACCTACTCGAAGTACACCGAGCTGCAGATCAACCTGCCCACCGCGGACGCCGAGAAGCAGCTCGAGCGGCCGGGCGAGGTCAGCGTGCTGGTGAACGCCAGGGGCCAGTACGTGATCAACAAGGTGCCGGTCGACTACGCCAGCACCGAGCAGCTCGCCGGCGTGCTGCGCAGCGCGGGCGCCGGCCTGCGCGAGCCGATCGTGATCATCAGCGCCGACGCCGCCGCCACCCACCAGTCGGTGATCCGCGTGATGGAAGCCTCTCGCCTCGCGGGCCTGTCGCAGATCACCTTCACGACGCAGGCCTCGCGGCAGTCGACCCGCTAGTGCGCCACTGGCGGAGCCGCGGCGCCATCGCCTGGCTGCTGTGGCCCGCCAGCCTGGCATTCGGGGTTGCGGTTGCAGTTCGTCGTTTTCTTTACAAGATAAGAATTTTTTCTTCAATACACCCCGGCATCCCCGTCGTCGTCGTAGGCAATCTCACCGCCGGCGGCAGCGGCAAGACGCCGCTGGTGCTGCGCATCGTCGAGATCCTGAAGGAGCAAGGCTGGAAGCCAGGCATAGTGTCGCGGGGCTTCGGTGGTAGCGCGCGGCAGCCTCGCGCGGCGACCATTGCCGCGGACCCGGCGGAAGTCGGCGACGAGCCGATCCTGCTTGCGCGGCGCAGCGGGTGTCCGGTCTGGGTGGCGCCGGACCGTGTGGCGGCCTGCCGCACGCTGCGCGAGCAGAATCCCGGGTGCGACGTCATCATCGCCGATGACGGGCTGCAGCACTACGCGCTGCGGCGCGATGTCGAAATCTGCGTGGTGGACGGCAGGGGACTCGGCAACGGCTTTCTGCAGCCCGCGGGGCCGCTGCGCGAGCCGCGCTCGCGATTGCGCTCGGTGGACGCCGTGGTCGTGCACGGGGCCAAGGACGTGCAGGGCTACGCCATGACCCTGGAAGGCGACCAGCTCGTGCGCATGACCGATGCGCGCGCGCTGCGCCCGGCAAAATCCTTCGCCGGGCAGCGCGTGCACGCGGTGGCCGGCATCGGCGATCCGAAGCGCTTTTTCCTGCAGCTTGCGCGCTTCGGCATCAAGCCGGTGCCGCATCCGTTTCCCGACCATCATGCGTTCCGCGCCGGGGATTTCGCCTTCGGCGACAGCGACCCGGTCGTGATGACCGAAAAGGACGCGGTAAAATGCAAGCGCATCGTGGCCGGAAACCCGCAAGCGCAGTTCTGGGTTTTCCCGGTGAGCGCATCGCTCGATCCTGCATTCGAACGCTGGTTGCTGGAGAAGCTGGGTGGATCCAAAGCTGCTTGAAATCCTCGTATGTCCGCTGTGCAAGGGGCCGCTCGTGTACCGCCGGGCGGCGGGCGAGCTGATCTGCAAGGCCGATCGCCTCGGTTTCCCGATCAAGGACGGCATCCCGGTGATGCTCGAAGAGGACGCGCGCAAGCTGCCGCCCGAAGAGGAAGTGGCCTGAGCCGGGCGGATGTGAAAGGCTTTCACGTCATCATCCCGGCGCGCTACGCGTCGACGCGATTTCCAGGCAAACCGCTCGCGGACCTGGACGGCAAAGCCATGGTGGTGCGGGTCTGCGAGCGCGCCGCGGCAAGCGGGGCCCTTTCCGTGGTGGTCGCCACGGACGATGAAAGAATTCAGCAGGCAGTCATGGCGCATGGCCACTGCGCGCTCATGACGCGCGCCGACCATCCCTCGGGTACCGATCGGATCGCCGAAGCCGCGGCCGCACTCGGGCTGGGCGATGCGGATGTCGTGGTCAACGTCCAGGGCGACGAGCCGCTCATCGATCCGGCGCTCATCGCCAGCGTCGCCGCCGCGCTGGAACGCGACGCCGCTGCCAGCATGGCGACCGCCTGCCACCCGATGCGTGACGAGACCGCCATCGCCAATCCGAACGTCGTGAAAGTCGTTCTCGATGCCGCCGGCCACGCGCTGTATTTCTCCCGCTCGCGCATTCCCTATCCGCGTGAACCTGGCGGCGTCTGGTACCGCCATGCAGGCATCTATGCCTACCGGGGCGGATTTCTGCAGCGTTTCGCAAGGCTCGAACCCGCGCCCCTGGAGCGCGCCGAGTCGCTCGAGCAACTGCGCGCGCTGTGGCACGGCTTCCGGATCGCCGTCGTGGTGTGCGCGGAGGAAATTCCGCCGGGCGTGGATACGCCCGCCGATCTGGACGAGGTGCGCGCCCGGTTGCGTGCCCCGGCCCATCGGGGATAATGCCCCGAACCCACCATGAGGCAAGGCATGCGCGTCATCCTGCTCGGACCGCCTGGCAGCGGTAAGGGAACACAGGCCGGTTTCATCACCAAGAAGTTCGGCATCCCGCAAATCTCCACGGGCGACATGTTGCGCGCTGCGGCGAAGGGGGGCAGCGCGGCGGCGCTGGAGGCAAAGCGGGTGATGGATGC
>JAABQT010000347.1 GCA_011391295.1 Betaproteobacteria bacterium | reverse complement strand
CGCCCCAGAAATTCCCGATGAAGCTGCCACGCGCCGCGAGCGCCGCGTCAGCGCGGGCCAGGATCTTTCTTTCCTCTTGATTCAAATTCATTGCATCCGGAAAAAACGGGAAAGGAGAACCTCTCTTGCGCAGCGGGACCGGATGAAGCGTCACCCCCTTGGGCGGCTGGAGCGCCATGAAACTGCCGGCGCCGAAGCAGACCAGGCCCGCGGCGCCCGCGACCGCGACGCGGCTCAGGCCGAGGCGGCTCGCCGCGCCCTCGTAGAAGCCCTGGAACCGCGCCTGCGCGCGCTGCCGGCCGCGGGCCGGCGCGCCGGTGAACTGCAGGCTCATGCTCACGGTGGCGATGCGCGCCTCGCGCGAGAGCTGCGCGCGGATGCTCGCGCCGAGCGCGAGGTCGGCGAGCATCGCGAGCGCGCCAAGGTCCGCTTCGCCCGCGGCGTCCGCGCACCAGGGTCCGGGATCGAGCGAGAGCCGCGCGCCGCTGCGCGCGACGCGGTCGAAGGAAACGTCGAGGAAGTTGCCGGGGAAATGCAGTCCGGGGACGCGGTTCAGCGCAAGGCCGCGCAGAACGCGCCGGCGGATCGTGTCGCTGACGCTCAAAGCTTGTTCAAGTCCGGCGCGACGAAGCCGCCGATCGCCTGCTCGATCAGCTCCGCGAGCTTGAGCGTCGTGCGGTCCTCGAGCCAGGGCCCCACGATCTGCGCGCCGATGGGCAACCCGCCGGCGAGACCGAGCGGAATCGCCGTCGAGGGCAGCCCCGGGCAGGTCGCCACGCCGGGCCAGAACAGCTGGTCCTGGTACGGGTAAGCCTTGCCGTCGACGACGATGCGGCGCTGCGTCTGGTCGGGCAGGTGGTCGTGCGGATAGGCCGGCGTAGGCATGATCGGGCAGATCAGCGCGTCGAATTCGCCGAAGAAGGCGCGCCACTGCGCGCGCAGCCCGGCGCGCTGGCCGTCGCTCATCAGCCAGTCGCGGTGGCCGAGCGCGACCCCGCGCAGCCGCTCGGCAGCGAGGCTATTGTCCCCGGGCTCGAGCTTCGCCGCCTGCGCCTTCATGGCTTCGTAGCTCTCTGGCGGGAACGAGGCGGCAAGGAACGACATGAGCAGGCGCATGTAGAGCCGGGCGGCGGACGCGAGGTCCGGGAGCAGGCTGCTTTCGCGGCGGACCTTGGCGCCCGCTTTCGCGAGCTGCGCGGCGAGATTGTCGATCGCCGCGCGGATACTGGTTGCGACCGGCATCATCGGGTGCGTGTCCAGGACGAGGACGCGGAAGCCCTTGAGCCCGGCGCGGCGCGCCTGCGGCAGCGCGAGCCGGTAGCCGCGGCCGGCTTCGAGCTCGTCCGGGCCGGCGATCACCTCGAGCAGGTCGGCGAGGTCGCCCGCCGAGCGCGCCATCGGCCCCACCACCGCGAGGTCCCGGTCGAAAGGCAGCGGCGGTAACGGCGGCGGCGTGTGGCCGCGCGAGGGCACCAGCGCGTAGGTCGGCTTGTGCGCGTACACGCCGCAGAAATGCGCGGGCGAGCGCAGCGAGCCGCCGATGTCGGAGCCGAGCGACAGCGGCCCGTAGCCGGCGGCGAGCGCCGCCGACGAGCCGCCGGAGGAACCGCCCGGCGTGCGCCCGGTATCGAACGGGTTGCCGGTGACGCCGTAGATGTCGTTGTAGCTCTGCCAGTCGGCGAGCCCGACCGGCACGTTGGTCTTGCCGATGACCACGGCGCCGGCGGCCTTCGCGCGCGCGACCGCGAGCGCGTCCGCGGCCGCGATGAAGTTCTTCTGCGGGACGAAGCCCCAGGTCGTCGGCAGGCCGGCGACGTTGTAGGACTCCTTCACCGTGATCGGGATTCCCGCGAGCGGCCCGGCCTTGCGCCGGGCGATCGCGCGATCCTGCGCGCGCGCCGCCTTCAGCGCACGATCGAAATCGCGCACGCAGATGGCGTTGATCTTCGCATCGTGCTGCTCGATCTGCGCGATGGCGTCCCGCGCAAGCTCCAGCGCCGAGACCTTTTTCGCGCGCAGCGCCTTGCGCAGGGCGCGCGCGGTCTTGAACGTCCAGTCCGATTCGGCCACGGCTACCTCCTGGTGTCCTGCCCCGGCGGCGCGTCGGCGACGGCGTCCTCCAGGCTGAAGCATTCGCGCCATTCCTGCGGCGGGCGGATGTTCCCGTCCGCACCGACCTGGTCCAGGCCCCAGTAGATTTCCAGCCAGTGCCCGTCCGGGTCGCGGAATTCCACCGCCACCTGGCAGCCGGCGCGGCGCCGGCCCTCGAACTCGACCTTGACGCCGTTCTGCTTCAGCCAGTCGCGCGCGCCGAACACTTCCTCCAGCGTCGCCACCTCAAAGGCCATGTGGTGCAGTTCGTGCTGCGGTGAAGATCCTGGTGCAGCACCGACCAGAGCCACGCCGTGGTGGTCGGCGGCGCAGCGCATGAACACCATGCGGCCCTTCATCATGGTTTCCGGATAGACGTCGGACACGCGGAAGCCGAGCACGCCCGTGTAGAACCTGACAGAGCGCTCGAGGTCGGTGCTCATCAGCACCACGTGGCCGA
>JAABQT010000346.1 GCA_011391295.1 Betaproteobacteria bacterium | reverse complement strand
ACGTACCGGTCTCCTGACCGGGCCGCGCGCCATGCGCTGCGGCTAACAGGTGTTTCCAACAACGCACCAACACGAGGACGAGGGTGTGCGTGACAAGAGTCCGAATTGATGCGCCGCACGGGCGGGGAAAGTTCCTGGCCCTGGTCGCCGGGCTGGCGGCAGTTCTTGCCCCCGCCCCGGCATTGGCTGCCGGCGACATCGAGCGCGGCGCGAAAGTGTTCGGGGCCTGCGCGGCGTGCCACGCCCTGGAGCGCGGGCGCCATCTGACCGGTCCGAGTCTCGCGGGCGTCTGGGGCCGCAAGGCCGGCGCCGTGGAGGGCTTCCCGAGGTTCTCCGCGGCGCTCAAGAGTTCGGGAATCGTCTGGGACGAGCACTCGCTCGACACCTGGCTCGCGAGCCCCGAAAAGACGGTGCCGGGCAACTTCATGCTGTTCAGGGGGATCGCAGACGCAAGCGCGCGTGCCGACCTCGTGGCGTTCTTGCGCGCGGCGTCGGAGGGCAAGGCGTCTCCCGCACGGCGCGCGGCCGCATTGCCCGACCTGAGGCAGGCGCCGCCGCGCGCCCTGGTCACGGCGCTGCGGCATTGCGGCGATACCTATTTCGTGACCAACGGCGAGGGAGCAACCCTGCCGTTCTGGGAATTCAATCTGCGCTTCAAGACGGATTCCAGCGCGGGCGGGCCGGCGCCGGGCCGTCCCATCCTGGTCGGCCAGGGCATGCAAGGCGATCGCGCGCAGGTCGTGTTCGCGCAGCCCGAGGAGATTTCGGACTTCATTCGCAAGGACTGTTCAAAATCATGACTGGGCGGTCGACCCAACTGGCGCGAAGGTGCGCGCATGTTTTTGCCGCGCTGGCGCTAGGATTCGCGCTGCCCTCGGCCGCGGTCGATCCGCAGCAGCTCCTCGATCCCGTCGACGCATTCCGCCTCTCAGTCAAGGCGCTCGACGGGCGAAGCGCCGAGGTCGAATTCCGCATCGCCGAGGGCTACTACCTGTATCGCGACCGCTTTCGCTTCGAAACCGCCGCCGGCAAGGTGATCGCGGATGCCGAGCTGCCGAGCGGCAAGGTGAAGCAGGACCCATTCTTCGGCCGCAGCGAAATCTACCGCGATCGCGTGCGCATCAGGGTACCGCTCACCGGCGCCGACCTCACGCGCGATCGCGTCAGGCTCAAGGTGATCTCGCAAGGCTGCTCGGACAGCGGCGTGTGCTACATCCCGCAAGCGCAGTGGATCGAAGTGAGCCTGACCAAGGGAGGTCTGCGATGAAGCGCGCCGCCGCGATCATGGTGCTGTTCGCCTTGGCTGGCACCGCCCTGGCTGACGAAGCCGCAGTGCGCCGGCTGATTCAGTCGCGCATCGGCGACGAAGCCCGCATCGAGCAGGTCGAGCGCATGCCCGGCAGCGCACTCTACGAGGTGGCGATTCGCGGCCCCAACGGGCCGCAGCTGTTCTACGTGGATGACCGCGCCGGTATCGTCCTCGTCGGCCAGGCGATCGACGGCAGAACGGGCCGCAATCTCACCGAGGAGCGGCTAAGGAAACTCAATGCGATCGACTGGGCGTCGCTCCCCTTGGACAGTGCCATCACCACGAAACGCGGCAACGGCCGGCGCAAGATCGCGGTGTTCTCCGACCCGAACTGCCCGTACTGCAAGCGCTTCGAGAAGGACCTGGCCAAGCTCGATGACATCACCGTGCATATCTTTCTTTTCCCGGTGATCCGGCCCGAGTCGGTTCCCCTGACCAAGTCGGTGTGGTGCTCGGCCAACCGGGCAAAGGCGTGGAACGAGCTCATGCTGCGCGACATTTCGCCCGCGGCATCCCCCGATTGCGAGACGCCGGTCGAGAAGCTGGTGGCGCTCGGGCGCAAGCTCGGCGCGAACTCGACGCCAACGTGGTTCGTGGAGACCGGCGAGCGCTTTTCCGGGGCGATTCCGCTCGAAGACACGCGGCGCATCCTCGATGCCGCCGCGCGCGCCAAGCCGTGACACGCCAATTGAGGAGAGAAAGATGACGCGATCGACCCGGTTTCTCGCTGCCGCCGTCCTCGCCGTTGCGGCCCTCGCCGCCGGCGCACAAGAGGCGGTGACCCTGACGCACGTGCACGGCTTCGCCTACAGCGCCGACGGCAAGCGGCTCATGGTTCCGAGCCATCACGGCCTCGCGGTGTACGAGCGGGGCAAGTGGTCGAAGGCGCCGGGCCTGCAGCACGACTACATGGGTTTCTCGGCGACCGCCCGGCACCTGTACAGCAGCGGGCATCCCGCGCCCGGCTCGGGGCTGGTCAATCCGTTCGGGTTGATACGCAGCCGCGACGGCGGCAAGACCTGGGACAGGCTCGGGCTCGAAGGCGAAACGGACTTCCACCTTCTCGCCACGAGCTGGAACACCAATGCCGTCTACGTGTGGAATCCCGCACCGAACTCGCGCATGCGTGCAGCCGGCCTGCATTCGACGCACAACGAGGGATTGCTGTGGAAGCCCGCGCGCGCGGCGGGGCTCGAGGGTGCGCCTCGCGCGCTCGCCGTGCATCCGGAGGACGTTGCCACCGTC
>JAABQT010000345.1 GCA_011391295.1 Betaproteobacteria bacterium | reverse complement strand
TACGGGGCTGGAGCCCAAGCCGAAGGAAAAAAGCCCGGAAGGCGTGCGCGCCCTGTTCTATGCCATTGAAAAGAACAGCGTGGTGTACGGGCAGAAAGTGCTGGCGATGAACTTCGATCCGAACCTGCACCACGACAATGGCTATACGCCGCTCGCCTATGCCGCGATGAAGGGCAATCCGCAGATGGTGGAGATGTTCCTGCGCAACGGCGCCGACCCGGCGCAGACCACCCGCGACGGCGATACCGCGGTGGAACTGGCGCTGCGCATGGGACACAACGAGATCGCGGACATCCTGAAGCGCGCCCGCCAGGAGCGCGAGGCGCCCGCGCCCACCTTGCCGCCCGCCCGGGCGGGCGCCCAAGCGTGCGCCTGAGGGACGCTTGCGGCCCCTGCGCTTTGGCGCCACAATGCTGTATAAATAAGCAGTCTGTTGCAGGTCCGCCCTCCTCATCCCCATGTCTGCCTTAGCGCCGCCCATCACGCCTCAAGCCATCTGCCGCGATGCGCTGCTGGAGAAGTACGCCAAGGGCTCCGAAGCCTCCGTCGGTGAAGTGCGCCGCCGCGTCGCGCGCGCCCTCGCCCAGGCCGAGCCCGAAGCGCGCCGCGCCCACTGGGAGCGGCGCTTCCTGCAGGCCCAGGAGGACGGATTCATCCCCGCCGGCCGCATCAATTCGGCCGCCGGCGTGCAATTGCAGGCGACGCTGATCAACTGTTTCGTGCAGCCGGTGGGCGACTCGATCTCGGAAACCGTGGACGGCAAGCCGGGCATCTACACCGCGCTGCAGGAGGCCGCCGAGACCATGCGCCGCGGCGGCGGCGTGGGCTACGATTTCTCCTCGATCCGCCCCAAGGGCGCGGAAGTGAAAGGCACGCGCTCGCGCGCCAGCGGCCCGGTGTCCTACATGCGCGTGTTCGATCGCTCCTGCGAAACCGTCGAGTCGGCCGGGGCGCGACGCGGCGCGCAAATGGGCGTGCTGCGCTGCGACCATCCCGACGTGGAGGATTTCATCCACGCCAAGGACCGGGGCGACCTCGCGAACTTCAACCTTTCGGTGGGCGTCACCGACGCCTTCATGCTGGCCGTGGAGGGCGACCTCGAAGTCGAACTGGTGCACAAGGCGAAGCCCTGGCCGGGCGCGGGCGTGCACCAGCGTGCGGACGGACTCTGGGTCTACCGCAGAATCGCGGCGCGCTCGCTGTGGGACCAGATCATGCGCTCGACCTACGATCATGCCGAGCCGGGAATCCTGTTCCTCGACCGCATGAACCTCGACAACAATCTGAATTACTGCGAGACCATCGAGGCCACCAACCCCTGCGCCGAGCAGCCGCTGCCGCCCTACGGCTGCTGCTGCCTCGGGTCGATCGACCTGACGCGCTTCGTGCGCGACGCCTTCGACGCCAATGCGGCGTTCGATTTCGAGGGCTTCGGCAAGGTGGTCGATGTGGCGGTGCGCATGCTGGACAACGTGCTCGAGGTCACCGCCTGGCCGCTCGAAGCGCAACACCGCGAAGCGATGGCCAAGCGCCGCGTGGGCCTGGGTTTTACCGGCCTGGGCGACGCGCTCATCATGCTGCGCCTGCATTACGACAGCGACGCTGCGCGCGCCATGGCGGCCCGCATTTCCGAAGCGATGCGCGACCGCGCCTATCGCGCCTCGGCCGGATTGGCGCAGGAGCGCGGCGCATTTCCCCTGTTCAACGCGGACCTGTACCTTTCGGGCACCAGCCTGGCCGCGCGCCTGCCCGAGGACATCAAAACGCTGGTGCGCGCGCAAGGCATCCGCAACAGCCATCTGCTGTCCATCGCCCCGACCGGAACCATCAGCCTGGCGTTTGCCGACAACGCCTCGAACGGCATCGAGCCGCCGTTCTCCTGGACCTATACGCGCAAAAAGCGCATGGCCGACGGCAACCTGCAGGAATTCCCGGTCGAGGACCACGCGTGGCGGCGCTACAAGGCGGCGGGCGGCGACGTGCAGCAGTTGCCGGCCTACTTCGTGACGGCGCTCGAATTGAGCGCGCAGGCGCACGAGCGCATGGTGGCCGCGGTGGCGCCGTTCATCGACACCAGCATTTCGAAGACGGTGAATGTGCCCGAGGACTATCCCTACGGCGATTTCAAGGACCTGTACCTCGCCGCCTGGAAGTCGGGGCTGAAAGGACTCGCCACCTACCGCCCCAACAAGGTGCTCGGCTCGGTGCTGTCCGTGGAGTCGCCGCAGGATTTCGTCGAAGGCGACGTCAATCGCCGCCTGCGCATCCAGTCGCTGCCCGAGCCGGTCCTCGCCAGCCTGCGCTGGCCGGGTCGGCCGGAATTCGCCTCCGGCAACCTGTCCTGGACCTACATGATCGAACACCCGCGCCACCATTTCGCGGTGTTCGTCGGCGAGTCCGGCAACGGCAGTCCGCACGCCTTCGAGGTGTGGGTCAATGGCAGCGAGCAGCCGCGCGGCCTGGGCGCCGTGGCCAAGACGCTCTCCATGGACATGCGCGCCAATGACCCGGGCTGGCTGCGCCTCAAGCTCGATACGCTGGCCCGCACCACCGGTGACGA
>JAABQT010000344.1 GCA_011391295.1 Betaproteobacteria bacterium | reverse complement strand
CTGTTGAACGCCCTCCGCGCGAGCTACTTCAACGGGCGCAAGGTGTCGCCATCGCGCCTGCGCAAGCTGGGCCTGACCTGGCAGCCCTGGCGCTCGGTGGCCACCTGGTACCTGTGGCGCTCGCTCGATCCGGTGCCAGTAGAATACTAAGTCCAACCAGAGCAGACGGGTGCGACCGGTCCCGCCAGACACCGCTGAGGCGCGACAGGCGCCGGAATCGGGGATCCCCGGGGACGATGCGCGCCAGGCGCTGCGTCTGCGGCGCTACCTCATCGGCGCCGGCACCTCGTTTCTGGTCGTTGTGGCGCTGTTCGTCTGCTATTGGCTCGGGCTCCTGGCGCTGAACATTGCCGTGGGCGGCGCCGCGCTCATCGGCTTCTTCGTCGTGCTGTTCTATGGCCTGTTCCGCTCGGGGCTCAATCTGCGGTTTGGCGACCCCAGTCTGACCGCCGAGATGGCCGCGGCCGGAATCCTGACGCTGGCTTTCGTGATGTATTACGCCGAGCCGGTGCGCAACGCGCTGAGCCTGTTCTACCTTGTCGCCCTGATGTTTGGGGTTCTGAGGCTGGGTACGGCGCGGCTGCTGGCGCTCGCCGCGGTGGCGTTCGTCGCGCACGCGAGCGTCCTCGCGCTGTCGGGATCCCTGCGCGGGCCGGGCGCCACGGAAGGCTGGGTGCAGCTGGCGACGCTCGCTATCGCACTTCCCTGGTTCGCAACGATGGGCGGCTACGTCAACCGGTTGCGGCGCCGGCTCTCGGACACCAATCGCCAGCTCAAGGCGTCTGCCGAGCGGGCAGAGCAGATCGCCATCCGCGACGTGCTGACGGGGGTCTACAACCGTCGCCACCTGATGGACGTGCTGTCGCGCGAAATTTCGCGTGCGCAGCGCCGCGGCGCGCCGCTCGGCGTATGCCTTTTCGACCTCGACCAGTTCAAGCAAATCAACGATACCTGGGGCCACGCGGCGGGCGATGCGGTGCTGAAGCACTTCACCTCGCTTGCCGGCGGCGGGTTGCGGGCGGCAGACGTGTTCGGGCGCTTTGGCGGCGAGGAATTCCTGCTCGTCCTGCCCGATACCGATGCGCACTGGGCGGCGGTCGTCGCCGAGCGCATTCGCGCTGGCGCCGAGCGGAGCGCCTTTCCCGGCGTTGCGGCCGGGCATCGGGTGACTGTGACGATCGGCGTCGCCGGCCACGCGCGGGACGAAAGCGGCGACGCTCTGATTGCGCGCGCCGACATGGCGCTGTACCGCGGCAAGGGCGCGGGCCGCAACCGCGTCGTCGTGGGCTAGAATCGGGCGCCCGATGAAAACCACCTTCCTCGACTTCGAGCAGCCGCTCGCCGAGCTCGAGCAGCGCATCGAAGAGCTGCGCTTCGCGCAGGACGACTCGGCGGTCGACATCTCCGAGGAAATCCAGCGCCTCACGAAAAAGAGCCAGACGCTCACCAAGGAGATCTACGCCAAGCTCACGCCCTGGCAGGTGGCGCAGGTGGCGCGGCATCCGCAGCGGCCCTACACGCTCGACTACGTCGGCATGCTGTTTACCGGCTACGAAGAGCTGCATGGCGACCGCACGTTCGCCGACGACGCGTCGATCGTGGGCGGCCTGGCGCGCTTCGACGGCCTGCCCTGCATGGTGATCGGCCACCAGAAGGGCCGCGACACGAAGGAAAAGATCGCGCGCAACTTCGGCATGCCCAAGCCCGAGGGCTATCGCAAGGCGCTGCGCCTGATGAAGCTGGCGGAGAAATTCGAACTGCCGCTGTTCACCTTCGTCGATACGCCGGGCGCCTATCCCGGCATCGACGCCGAGGAGCGCGGGCAATCCGAGGCCATCGGCCGCAACCTCTACGCCATGGCGTCGCTGCGCACGCCGATCATCGCCTCGATCATCGGCGAAGGCGGGTCGGGCGGCGCACTGGCGATCGCGGTCGGCGACGCTACCCTGATGCTGCAGTACGCGACGTACTCCGTGATCTCCCCGGAAGGCTGCGCCTCGATCCTGTGGAAAAGCGCCGACAAGGCGGCGGAGGCGGCCGACACGCTCGGCATCACCGCCAACCGGCTGAAAACCCAGGGCCTGGTGGACAAGATCGTCAGCGAGCCGCTGGGCGGCGCGCACCGCGACCCGCAGGGCGCGGCGCAAGCGCTGAAAAAGGCGCTCGCCGAGGTGCTGCGGCAGTTGCGCGACAAGCGGCCCAAAGAGCTCGTCGAGGAACGCCTCGAGCGTCTCATGAGCTATGGCAAGTACAAGGAAGCCGCCGAGCGTTGATCCGGCCGGCCTCGACCTGCGCGGCAAGCGGGTCGCCGTAGGGCTTTCGGGGGGCATCGATTCGGTGGTCCTCCTGCACCTGTTGCGCCGCGCCGCGCCGCGACTCGGTATTCGGCTCAGTGCGGTGCACGTGAACCACGGCATGAGTGCGCACGCGGGCGCGTGGGAGCGCCATTGCAGGGTGCTGTGCCGCGAGTGGCGCGTGCCGCTCGAAGTGCGCCGCGTCAAGGTGACGAAAAAGCGCAAGGGGCTCGAGGCGGCGGCACGGGACGCGCGCCGGTCCGCGTTCGCAC
>JAABQT010000343.1 GCA_011391295.1 Betaproteobacteria bacterium | reverse complement strand
CGGCGCTGCTCGCCGGCATCGGCGGGGCCTTCATGGCGCTCGCGCTCGGCCAGGTCGACCCGGATTCGATGGTCAACTGGACCGCCTCGGGCGAGCTGGTGTTCGTCACCATCCTCTCGGGCCCGGGCAGCGTGGCCGCGCCCTTCATCGGCTCGTTCGTGTTCGAGCTGCTGCGCACCTACGCCTTCGAATGGATGCCGCATGCCTGGCAGATGATCGTCGGCGGCACGCTGCTGGTCATCATCTTCTTCATGCCCGGCGGCATGTGGGCGCTGGTGGCGCGCCTCGCGGGCCGGCGCGCCGCGGGCGGCGCGGCGGGAATGGACCGCTGACATGGCGCAGCCGATCCTCGAAGTGCGCGACCTGAGCAAGAATTTCGGCGCGGTCACCGCGGCCTCGAACATCAACGTCGCCTTCGCGCCCGGCGAGACCGTCGGCATCATCGGCGCCAACGGCGCGGGCAAGACCACCTTCGTCAACATGATCACCGGCTATCTGCCGCCCACGCGCGGCGAGATCCGGTACCGCTCGCAGGACATCACCCGCAAGCGGCCGCGCGACATCGCCCGGCTCGGCATCTGCCGCTCGTTCCAGGTGAGCCAGGTGTTCGTCTCGCTGTCGGTGCTGGAGAACCTGCTCACCGCGGTGGCCATCGCCAGCTCGCCCGGCCTGGGGATGCTGCGGCCGCTGCGCCGGCCCGAGCTGCTCGAGCGCGCCGAGGTGATCCTCGAGCGCTACGACATCGCCGCCTACCGCGACCAGCTGGCGAGCGACCTGTCGCAGGGTGCGCGCAAGCTGCTCGACATCGCCATGGCGGTGGTCAGCGGGCCCAAGGTGCTGCTGCTCGACGAGCCGACCAGCGGCATCAGCTCCGGGGAGAAGACCGCGCTGATGGACGTGGTGATGGACGCGCTCAAGCAGGACGAGGTGACGATCCTGTTCATCGAGCACGACATGGAGATCGTCGAGCGCTACGTCGATCGCGTGCTCGCCTTCTACCAGGGCGAGATCATCTGCGACGCACCGCCCGCGCAGGCGCTGCGCGATCCGCAGGTGCTGCAATACGTCATCGGCACCGAAATCCGGGCGGCGGCGGGCGGCCATGCTTGAGATCAAGGGCCTGGACGTCGACATCGGCGTGGTGCCGGTGCTGCGCGGCATCGAGCTCGGCGTGCCGAGCGGCGCGATGTGCGGGCTCATCGGCCGCAACGGCGCCGGCAAGACCACCCTGGTGCGCAGCATCATGGGGGCGCTGCGCGCGCGTGCCGGCCACATCCGCTTCGACGCGCAGGACCTCACCAACCAGCCCGGGCATCGCCGCGCCCCGCTGGGCATCGGCTACATGCCCGAAGACCGGCGCCTGGTGCCCGATCTCACCGCCGAGGAGAACATCCTGGTGCCGGTGTGGGCCACCGGCGCCGCCGGCTACCAGAAGCGGCTCGACTGGATCTACGAACTGATTCCCGAGGTGGCGGTGCTGCGCGCGCGCAACGCGACCGAGCTCTCGGGCGGGCAGCAGAAGATGGTGGCGCTGGCGCGCGCGCTGGTGGTCGGCACCAGGCTGCTGCTGCTGGACGAGCCGACCGAAGGCATCGCGCCGGTACTGGCGCGGCGCTTCGTGGAGATCCTGAGCGGCCTCAAGGCCGAGGGCGAATCGGTGCTGATCGCCGAATCGAACGACAAGCATATTGCCGGCCTGCTCGATCGCAGCTACGTGATCGAGCGCGGCAGCGTGTCCAACATCACCCAGGGCGCGGCGCGCCCGGCCTAGCCCGGTCCCGCGCGCCGCAGGCGCGCGCGCAGCGTGTCGATCTCTTCGAGCATGTCGGCCGCCAGCGCGGCGAGCTCGGGCGCGGCGTCGTAGGTCCGTTCGATGTCGCGCATGCGGCGCACGCGCGCGAGCGTGGTCGTCGTGAAGCGCCACTGCGCGGCGCCGGTTGCGGTGGCCGGGATCAGGCCTTCGCGCACGCGCACCACCAGCCATTCGCGCTCCAGCGCGCACACCGAGCACAGCTGTTCCAGGGTCAGGCCCTCGTCGTCGTTCATCACGGGTTCTCCTTGCGCGGATCGAACGGCATCTCCTGCGCCATGGCTTCGTACAGTTCCTTCGCCCTGGGCGTGGTCGCGGGCGGGGCGACGATGCGGATGTCGAGCAGCAGGTCGCCGGGCGGTGCGCAGGGCAGGCCTTTGCCGCGCAGGCGCAGCTGCCGGCCGGTCTGCGCGCCGGCGGGAATGCGCACGTCGAGCGCGCCGCCGGGCAGTTCCACGCGCACCACCGCGCCCAGCGCCGCCTCCCAGGGGGCGATGGGCAGGGTGAGCAGCAGGTCGCGGCCGTCGGTGCGCAGGCGCGCGTGCGGCTTGAACTGCACTTCGAGCAGCAGGTCGCCGGGCGGGCCGTCGCCCAAGCCCGGCTCGCCCTGGCCGGCGAGGCGGATCACCTGGCCTTCGCGGATGCCTTTCGGGATGTTGACGTTGAGGGTGTGCTCCTGCAACGTGACGCGGCCCTGGCCGTCGAGCTTCGGCGCGCGCAGCGTGATCTGGCGCGTGGCGCCGGAAAACGCATCTTCGAG
>JAABQT010000342.1 GCA_011391295.1 Betaproteobacteria bacterium | reverse complement strand
GACAACGACGTTCTGATCGATGCGGGCACCGGCGTTGGCGACCTTTCGCTCGCGGAACTGGCGCAGATCGACCATATTTTCGTCACCCATTCGCACCTGGACCACGTCACATCGATTCCGTTTCTGGTCGATACCGTGGGAGGCATGCGTGCTGACCCGCTCACCGTGCACGCGACGGCGGCGACCATCGAGATCCTCAGGAATCACCTGTTCAACTGGGCGATCTGGCCGGATTTCACCGAAATTCCCTCTGCCGAGGCGCCGTTCATGCGATACCGGGAAGTCGAACTCGGGCGCCGCGTGCGCGTCGGCGCGCGCGCGTTCACCCCTTTGCCGGCGATACATACCGTGCCGGCGATCGGTTATCACCTCGATAGCGGTGCCGGCAGTCTGGTATTTTCGGGCGATACCGGGCCGAACGACGAGTTATGGAACATCGTCAACGGCATCGGCAACCTGAAAATCCTGATCGTCGAGACCGCCTTTTCGAACAAGGAGCGCCAGTTGGCAGAGGTATCCAAGCACCTTTGCCCGTCTATGCTCGCCGATGAACTGGCCAAGCTTGATCTCGATCCCGAAGTCTGGATCACGCACCTCAAGCCCGGCGAGATCGAGTTGACGATGCAGGAGGTCGAAGAAAGCGTGCGCCGCCACCGGCCGCGCATGCTGCAAAACGGCCAGGTGTTCGAGTTCTGAGGCCGTGACCGCGCAGTCGAGCACGCCGGCGGGGCGCGTCACGCCGGAGCAGCTTGCGATCCTGGCGCCGCTGGGCGCGCTTTCTGCGGAACGACTGCGCGATCTTGCCGGGGTTGCAATAGTGGAGAACGCCGCGCGCGGCAGCGATCCCCTGGCTGCGCACCGGGGCGCGGCGCGCGCTGTTTTCCTGCTGCGCGGCGAGGTCCTGCTGGTGTTCGAGGGCGGCGGCACCCTGGTGGTGGTCGGCGGCACCGGGGACGGGCGCCTGCCGCTCAACCGGCGCGCGACGCCTGTCGCGCGCGCGCGCGCGATCAGCGAGGCTGAACTGATCAGCCTGGACGACGAGATCCTGGATCTGATGGTGACCTTCGACCAGGTCGCCGAAGGTGAAACGGCGGTGCGGGTATCGCGCAGCATCTTCTCGCTCGCCAACCTGCGCAACGGGGTATTCGCGCCGCTTCCGCCCGCGCGCATTGCAGAACTGCTGGCGCGTTTTGAGCGGATCGAGGCCGGACGCGGCGACGTCCTGATCCGCGAGGGCGAAGAGGGCGACTACTACTACGTGATCGAATCCGGGCGCTGCCGGGTCGAACGAGTCGTGGGCGGTGTGAACGTGGTGCTGGCCGAGTTGAAGGGCGGCGACGCCTTCGGCGAAGAAGCGCTCGCCTCCGATGCGCGCCGCAATGCCACCGTAAGCCTGGCAACGGACGGCAGGCTGCTGCGGCTCGGCAAGAAAGATTTCAAGGAACTCCTCGGCGAGCCTCTGCTGCAGCGCCTGAGTTATGCCGAAGGCCTGGAGCGGGTTGCCCGCGGCGCGGCATGGCTGGACGTACGCTATCCCTCCGAGTATCGCTACGACCGGCTCCCCGGCGCGCTCAACGTACCCCTCAACGAGGTGCGCGACAGCTTCCCGGTACTCGATCGCGCCCGGGAGTACATCGTGTACTGCCAGAGCGGGCGGCGCAGTTCGGCGGCAGCGTTCCTGTTCGCGCAGCGGGGCTTCCAGGTACGCTTGCTCGAGGGCGGCCTATGGGCCGCGGGCCGCGGTCGCTGAATGGCGGTCGGGCGGCGCCGAGACTGAAAAGCATGTTAATAATCATGGGGGTGGGTGTAGAATGGCCCTCAACCCGGGGCTTCGATAGCCCACTCATGGACGGGAGATTCGAATGAGCGCGGTACTCAGCCATCCAACGGCGACAGGGGCGGACGTCAACCTCCGGCTCGCGTTCCAGAAGCAGCTGCAGTTGGTGACGAACAAGATCCACGCGACCAACAACGTCGACGAGATCATGCTGGATCTGAGCGCGGACATCATGCAGCTGTTCAACGCCGATCGCCTGACGATCTACTCGATCGGCGAGGACAAGCAGTCCATCGTTTCCAAGATCAAGACCGGTCTGAATTCATTCAAGGACCTGAAGCTGCCGATCGCCGAGCATTCGATCGCCGGCTACGCGGCGATGTCGCGCAAGCTGATCAACATCAAGGACTGCTACGACGAGGCCGAGCTGAAGGCGATCAATCCGAACCTGCGCTTCCTGCAGGAAGTGGACAAGCGCACCGGCTATCGCACCAAGCAGCAGCTGCTGGCGCCGATCATCGAGCAGGGCGGCGCCGACCTGATCGGTGTGATCCAGATCATCAACAACAAGGCGGGCGTGCCGTTCGGGACGCTGACCGAGGAAGGCGTGGTCGAGCTCGCGCAGACGCTCGCGATCGCGTTCAAGCAGCGGCAGAAGCCGCAGATGGTCAAGACCAAGTACGACTATCTGATCTCCGACGCGGTGCTTTCGGCCGGGGAGTTCGAGCTGGCGTCGCGCCAGGCGCGCAAAAAGGCCATCGACATCGAGATGGTGCTCGTCGACGAGTTCCAGG
>JAABQT010000341.1 GCA_011391295.1 Betaproteobacteria bacterium | reverse complement strand
TGGTGCTGAAGAATTGCGGGCCCAAGGGCTACCCGGGAATGGCGGAAGTCGGCAACATGCCGCTGCCTCCCAAGCTGCTGAAGAAAGGCGTCACCGACATGGTGCGGATTTCGGACGCGAGGATGAGCGGCACCGCCTACGGCACGGTGATCCTGCATGTCGCGCCCGAGGCCGCGGCAGGGGGCACGCTGGCACTGGTGGAAAACGGCGACCTGATCGAGCTCGATGTGACCAAGCGCCGGCTGCAGCTTCTGGTGACACCGGGAGAGCTGGCCAGGCGCCGCGCGAAATGGAAAAAGCCGAAAGCACCGCTGCCGCGCGGCTACTGGAAGCTATACTTCGACCACGTGCTGCAGGCGCACGAGGGCGCCGACCTGGATTTCCTCGCGGGCGGCAGCGGAAGCTTCGTCCCGCGCGACAATCACTGAGGAGGCTCGCATGCTGCAAGCCGCCGACCTGACCATCCGCCTCAACCCGGACGACGACGTGGTGATCGCGCGCGTCGAGATTCCGGCCGGCACGCAGATCCAGCGCGAAGGCGTGCGCACCGAGTCCGTGATTCCCGCCGGCCACAAGCTCGCCGCGCGCGCCGTCGCGCAGGGCGGGCCGGTGCGGCGCTACAACCAGATCATCGGCTTCGCCACCAGGCCGATCCGGCCGGGCGAGCACGTGCACGTGCACAACCTGGCGATGGGCGAGTTCGAACGCGATTACGCGTTCTGCAGCGGCGTGAAGCCGGTCGAGTACGCGCAGCCGGGCGCGACCTTCCAGGGCATCGTGCGCCAGGACGGCCGCGTCGCCACGCGCAACTACATCGGCATCCTGACCAGCGTGAATTGCTCGGCGACGGTGGCGCGCATGGTGGCCGACCACTTCAAGAACAACCTCGCCGACTACCCGAACGTGGACGGCGTGGTGGCGCTCACCCACAAGACCGGCTGCGGCATGGCCTCCGAAGGCGAGGGCATGGAACTGCTGCGCCGCACGCTCACCGGCTATGCGCAACACCCGAACTTTTACGCCGCGATCAGCATCGGCCTCGGGTGCGAGGCGAACCAGATCAACACCTGGATGGGCAGCGCCAAGCTGAAAGTCTCCGAGAAACTCCAGGCCTTCACCATCCAGGAAAAGGGCGGCACCACCAAGGCGGTGCAGGACGGCATCGCGCGCGTCAAGGCGCTGCTCCCGGAAGCGAACAAAGTGCAGCGCACACCCGTACCGGCGAGCCACTTGATCCTGGGCCTGGAGTGCGGCGGCTCCGACGGCTATTCGGGCATCAGCGCCAATCCCGCGCTCGGCGCCGCGGCCGACCTGCTGGTGCGTCACGGCGGCACGCCGATCCTGTCCGAGACGCCCGAGATCTACGGTGCCGAGCACCTGCTGACGCGCCGCGCGGTGACGCGGGAAGTGGGCGAGAAACTGCTCGCGCGCATCCGCTGGTGGGAGGACTACACCGCGCGCAACAGGATGGAAATGAACAACAACCCCTCGCCCGGCAACAAGGCGGGCGGGCTCACCACCATCCTGGAGAAATCGCTCGGCGCCGCGGCCAAGGGCGGCACCATGAACCTGGTGGAAGTCTACGAGTTCGCGCAGAAAGTGACCGCCAAAGGCTTCGTGTTCATGGACACGCCGGGCTACGACCCGGTGTCGGTCACCGGGCACGTTGCCGGCGGCGCCAATGTGGTCTGCTTTACCACCGGCCGCGGCTCGGTGTACGGCTGCAAGCCCTCGCCCTCGCTCAAGCTCGCCACCAATTCGCGCCTCTACCAGAACATGGAAGAGGACATGGACATCAATTGCGGCACCATCGTCGACGGCACCGAAACCGTGGAGCAGGTCGGCGAGCGCATCTTCAGGCTGATCCTGGAGACCGCCTCGGGCCGCAAGAGCAAGTCGGAGCTGCTCGGGTTCGGCGAGGACGAGTTCGCGCCCTGGGTCGTGGGCGCGACGATGTGACGCGGCGCTCGCGGGTGCTCGCCTATGCGGCGGCGCTTGCGGCATTGCTGGCGCTGACCGTCCTTTCGTTCGCCGCAGGCCGCTTTCCGCTTGCGCCCGGCGAGCTCGCCGCGCTTGCCGCCAATCACCTGTTCGGCGCGCACTACCACGTCGATCCCGCGGCCGAGACGGTGGTGCTGCAGATCCGCGGCCCGCGCATCCTCGCCGCCCTGCTGGTCGGCGCGTCGCTCGCCGCCGCCGGCACCGCCTACCAGGGCATGTTCCGCAATCCGCTCGTATCGCCTGACATCCTTGGCGTATCCGCGGGAGCGGCGCTAGGAGCCGTGCTCGGCATCTTCTTCTCCCAAAGCCCCCTGATGATCCAGCTCGGTGCCTTCGGCGGGGGTCTCGCCGCGGTCGCCGTGGTGATCGCCGTCGGCGCGAGCGTGCGCCGCCACGACCCGATCCTCGCCCTGATCCTCGCCGGCATCGTCATCGGCACGCTGTTCGCGTCGCTCATCGCGCTGCTCAAGTACCTCGCCGATCCCTACAACCAGCTGCCGGCCATCACCTATTGGTTGCTCGGCAGCCTCGCTGCGGTGTCGCCGCGCGACC
>JAABQT010000033.1 GCA_011391295.1 Betaproteobacteria bacterium | reverse complement strand
CCGCGCCGGGCTGCCGGCGCTTCCCCTGAAGGACCCCAAGCTGTTCCGCGAGCAGTGCTATCTGGACGGCGCCTGGCAGGGCGCCGCCAAGAGCTTCCCGGTGCACGACCCCGCCACCGGCATGCAGCTTGGCACAGTGCCCGACATGGGCGCCGAGGAAACCCGCCGCGCCATTGCCGCCGCGGACGCAGCGCTTCCGGCCTGGCGTGCGAAAACCGGCAAGGACCGCGCGGCGATCCTGCGCAAGTGGAACGACCTGGTGCTCGCCAACCTGGAGGATCTGGCGCTGATCCTCACCAGCGAGCAGGGCAAGCCGCTCGCCGAATCAAAGGGCGAGATCACCATCGGCGCGGCCTACATCGAATGGTTCGCAGAGGAAGGCAAACGCATCTACGGCGATACCATTCCCACGCCATGGGCCGACCGCAGGATCCTGGTGATCAAACAACCCGTCGGTGTATGCGCGGCGATCACGCCGTGGAACTTTCCGCATTCGATGATCACGCGCAAGGTCGCCCCCGCGCTTGCCGCGGGCTGCACCGTGATTCTCAAGCCCGCCGAGCAGACGCCCTATTCCGCGCTGGCGCTCGCCGAACTCGCCGAGCGCGCCGGCTTTCCGAAGGGCGTATTGAACATCATCACCGGCGACGCGCCGGCGATCGGCGGCGAGTTGTGCGCCAACGCGACGGTGCGCAAGATTTCCTTTACCGGGTCGACCGAGGTCGGGCGCCTGCTGATGAAGCAGGCCGCGCCCACGGTGAAGAAGATTTCGCTCGAGCTCGGCGGCAATGCGCCGTTCATCGTGTTCGACGATGCGGACCTGGACGCGGCGGTCGAGGGCGCCATGGTCTCGAAGTACCGTAACACCGGCCAGACCTGCGTCTGCGCCAACCGCCTGTTCGTGCAGGACGGCGTGTACGACAAATTCGCCGCCAAGCTCGCTCAGAAGGTGAAGGAACTCAAAGTCGGCACCGGCACCGAGGCGGGCGTCACGCAGGGCCCGCTGATCGACGCGAACGCGCTGGCGAAAGTCGAGGAGCACGTCGCCGACGCGCTGGCCGGCGGCGCGAAGGCGCTCACCGGCGCCAAGCGCCATTCCCTCGGCCGCACCTACTACGAGCCGACCGTGCTCACCGACGTCAAGCCGGACATGAAGATTTTCCGCGAGGAGACCTTCGGCCCGGTGGCGCCGCTGTTCCGCTTCAAGACCGACGCCGAGGTGATCGAGCTCGCCAACCGCACCGAGTACGGCCTGGCCGCCTACTTCTACAGCCGCGACATCGGCCGCGTGTGGCGCGTGGCGGAGGCCCTGGAGTACGGCATGGTGGGGGTGAACAGCGGCCTCATCACCACGGAGGTCGCGCCCTTCGGCGGGGTGAAACAGTCCGGGCTCGGGCGCGAAGGCTCGAAGTACGGCTGCGAGGAGTTCGTCGAGGTGAAGTACGTGTGCATGGGCGGGGTGTAGCGCTAGCGCAGCTTCAGGCGCATCGCCAGCATCGAGGAGTCGGCGAAACCCGCCTTGCGGTAGAGCGCCTGCGCACGCTCGTTGTCGCCGTCGGTCAGCAGCATCACGCGCTGCGCGCCTGCGGCGCGCGCCTGCGCGATGACGTGCTCGAGCAGCGCCTTGCCGATTCCCTTGCGGCGGTGCTCCGGCCGCACGATGCAGTCCTCCAACCAGGCGGCCTTGCCGCCCTCGGCCGTGCTGGTCGTGAAATGCAGCGCAGCCATGGCGATCACCTTGTTCGCCTCGCGCGCCACGTAGATGCATGCGCGTGTCGGGTCGGCGAGGATCATCTCCAGCGCGCGGCGCTGTTTCTCCGGATCGGGACTGAGCTCGGCTTCCTGCGTGAACAGGATTCCCAGCAGCTCGACGAGCTGGGGCAGGTCGGCAATGCTCGCCGTGCCAAACTCGGGCTTCAAACGTTGAAGCGAAAATGCATGACGTCGCCGTCGCGCACCACGTAGTCCTTGCCTTCGAGGCGCAGCTTGCCGGCCTCCTTCGCGCCCAGCTCGCCGCCGTGGGCGACGAAGTCCTCGTAGGCGGCGACTTCGGCGCGAATGAAGCCGCGCTCGAAATCGGTATGGATCACGCCCGCCGCCTGCGGCGCCGTCGCGCCCTGCACTACGGTCCAGGCGCGCACTTCCTTCTCGCCGGCAGTGAAATAGGTCTGCAGCCCGAGCAGCGCATAGGCGACGCGGATCAGGCGGTCGAGGCCCGGCTCCTTCAGGCCGACGTCGGCGAGGAACACCTGCTTGTCCTCGTCGCTCATGTCGGCGATCTGCGCCTCCAGCGCGGCGCAGATCGCCACCACCGGTGCGCCTTCCTTGCCGGCGTGGGCTTCGACGCGCGCGAGCAGCGCATTGTCCTTGAATCCCTGCTCCGCGACGTTGGCCACGTACATGGTCGGCTTCATGGTGAGCAGGAACAGCGGCCTGAGCACCACCAGTTCCTCCTTCGACCAGCTCACCGAGCGTGCCGGGCGCCCCTGGTCCAGCGCAGCTTCCGCCTTCTCCAGCACCGTCACCAGGCGCTGTGCTTCCTTGTCGCCGCCGCTCCTGGCCATCTTGCTGTTTCTCGACAACTGTTTGCTCACCGTCTCGAGGTCGGCAAGCGCGAGTTCGGTGTTGATGGTCTCGATGTCGGACACTGGATCGATCTTGTTGGCCACGTGGACCACGTTCGAATCCTCGAAGCAGCGCACCACGTGCGCGATGGCATCGGTCTCACGGATGTTGGCGAGGAACTTGTTGCCCAGGCCCTCTCCCTTGGAGGCGCCCGCCACCAGCCCGGCGATGTCCACGAACTCCACCGCCGCCGGAATCACTTTCTGGGGCTTGGCGATCGTCGCGATCCTGGCGAGGCGCGGATCGGGTACCGCGACGATACCGACATTCGGCTCGATAGTGCAGAAGGGGTAGTTCTCGGCGGCGATCGCCGCCTTGGTGAGCGCGTTGAAGAGCGTGGACTTGCCGACGTTCGGCAGGCCCACGATGCCGCACTTGAGGCTCATTTTTTCGAGCCCGTAAGGCCCTTGAAGAATCCCTTCAGCCCGCCCTCCTTCTTCTCTTCGGGCGTCGCCTTCGCTTGCGGCTTGGGCGCCGCCTTGTTCGCCTCGGGCTTGTTCGGCTCCGGCTTGTTCGGCTCGCTCTTTTTCTCCTGCGCCTTTTGCACGACGGGCTGGTCCTGGCTGTGCAGCTTGAGCATCGCCGACTGCATGTCGCCTTCCAGGATCAACGGCATGATCTCCAGGGCACGCGCGATCGCGCCGTCGGTGGCCTCGCGCTCCTCGGCAGGCGGCTTCTCCAGCACGTAGTCGGCTCCCGAGTCCTTGTCGACCGGCCGGCCCACACCCAGGCGCAGCCGCCAGTAGTCATGCGAGCCGAGGCGCTGCGAAATGTCGCGCAGACCATTGTGGCCGGAGATGCCGCCGCCCTGCTTGATGCGCGCGGTGCCCGCCGGGAAGTCCATCTCGTCGTGCACCACCAGGATTTCCTCGGCCGGAATCTTGAAGAAGCCGGCGAGCATCTGCACGGCGCGCCCGGAGGCGTTCATGAATGTCTGCGGCATCACCAGCCACAGGCTAGCATCGCGCGCCACGAGCGCCTGGTAGTGATTGTCCTTCTTCAGCACCATGCCCCGTGCCAGGGCGAGGCGCTCCAGCAGCCAGAACCCGGCGTTGTGGCGTGTGCGCTCGTACTCCTTGCCCGGGTTGCCCAGGCCGACGATGAGGCGGATCTTGGCCAGGGGTTACTTCTTGTCTTTTTTGTCGGCCTTGTCGGCCGGCTTGTCCGCGCCCTTGTCGCCCGCCTTGGCCTTGTCGCCCGCAGCCGCAGGCGCCGCGCCATCGGCCGCTTTTTCGGGAGCGGCCTGCGCCGTGGCAGGCACGTCGCCCGCCGCCGGCACTGCATCGGCGACAACGGTCTCTTCCTCGGTGACCAGCGCCGGAAGGATGCAGGTCGCCACCACCGGGTTCTCGCCTTTGTGCAGCGTCGATTCGACGCCCGCGGGCAGCACCAGGTCCCTGGCGTGCACCGATTTTCCGACCGACAGGTTGGCCAGGTCCACCTCGATGAACTCGGGCAGGTCGTCGGGGAAGCAGGTGATATCAAGGTCGTTCAGCACGTGGGTGACCACGCCCAACTGCTCCTTCACACCGGGGGACTTCTCGGCGTTGACGAAGTGCAGCGGCACCTTCATGTGGATCTTCTTGTCCTTGGACACGCGCTGGAAGTCCACGTGCTGCACTTCCAGCTTGTACGGGTGCATGTTGAAGGCGCGCAACAGCACCTGCTCGGCGCCGTCGCCGAGCTTCAGCGTCAGGATCGACGCGTGGAACTTCTCGTTCGTCAGGTTGCGGTAGAGCTCCTTGTGGTCAACTTCGATGTTGACTGCGCCCTGTGCACCGCCGTACACGATGCCCGGCACCCTTCCCGTGCGGCGCAGGCGGCGGCTCGCGCCCGTGCCTTGCGCCTTGCGCTGGTTGGCGCTGATTTCGAATTTCATGCACTGCTCCTCGTCGATCCGCCGGGCCCGCGACCTGGCACAGGCGGGGTTGGAAAAAACTACTCGATGAACAGAGAACTCACCGAGTCCTCGTTGAAAATCCTCAGGATGGTTTCCGCCAGCAGGCCCGACACCGTCAATTGGCGGATCTTGCTGCAGGCGCGCGCGTCGTCGCGCAGCGGGATGGTATCGGTCACCACCAGCTCGTCCAGGTCGGAGCTGGCGATGCGCTCCACCGCCGCGCCGGACAGCACCGCGTGCGTGCAGTACGCCACCACCTTGGTGGCGCCTTCCTGCTTCAGCACCTGCGCGGCCTTCACCAGGGTGCCCGCGGTATCCACCATGTCGTCCATGATGACGCAGGTGCGGCCTTTCACTTCGCCGATCACGTTCATCACCTCGGACACGTTGGCGCGCGGCCGCCGCTTGTCGATGATTGCCAGGTCCGACTCCAGCCGCTTGGCCAGCGCCCGGGCGCGCACCACGCCACCGACGTCCGGCGACACCACGATCAGGTTCTCGTAGCGCTTTTTCCAGACGTCCCCCAGCAACACCGGCGCCGCATAGACGTTGTCCACCGGCATGTCGAAGAAACCCTGGATCTGGTCGGCGTGCAGGTCCATCGTCAGCACGCGCGCCACCCCCACCGAGGTCAGCATGTTGGCCACCACCTTGGCGCTGATGGCGACGCGCGCCGAGCGCGGGCGCCGATCCTGGCGCGCATAGCCGAAATAGGGAATGGCCGCGGTGACGCGAGCGGCCGAGGAGCGCTTGAGCGCGTCGACCATCACCAGCAACTCCATCAGGTTGTCGTTAGTCGGCGCGCACGTCGACTGCAGCACGAATACATCCTTGCCACGCACGTTCTCCATGATCTCGATCATCACCTCGCCATCGGAGAATTTGCCGACGACCGCGCGCCCCAGCGACAGGTTGAGGTGCTTCGCCACTTCCTGCGCCAGGCGCGGCGTGGCATTGCCGGCGAACACCATCAGCCGGTCCATCGCCGAAGCCGGGGAGTTTGCGAGCTTGTTCACGGCGTCACTCCCCGGCCGTCAAATGGCTGGGGAGGAAGGATTCGAACCCTCGAATGGCGGAATCAAAATCCGCTGCCTTAACCAACTTGGCGACTCCCCAATGGATCATTTTCATGCAATCAAAAATCGCGCAGCGGATGGCTGTGCAGCCCCTGCGCGACGAATCCGTTCATCGTGACGGGCAGGTCGCCCAGCACCGCGCGCGCCTCTGCTTCCGTTGCAAACTCCGCGAACACGCAAGCCCCCGACCCCGTCATGCGCGCCTGCGGGCAGCGCTTGCGCAGCCACTGCAGGTGCACCGCAATTTCCGGGCGGCGCCTGAGCGCCACCGGCTCAAGATCGTTTGTTCCAAAGCCAGCGAAAAAGGGCGGTAGTTTGAGTGGTTTCGTATTACGTGTCAATGCGTTATCGCTGAAAACCTCCTGCGTGGACAGCGCGACGGGCGGGACCAGCACTACATACCACGCATCGGGCAACTGGAGCGCGCAAAGCCGCTCGCCGATGCCCTCGCCCAACGCGTTCTCGCCGAAGACGAAGAACGGCACATCGGCCCCGAGCCCCGCCGCAAGCGCCTGCAACTCCGCGCGCGCCAGCCCGGCGCGCCACAAGCGGTTCAAGACGATGAGCGTGGTTGCCGCGTCGGAGGAACCTCCGCCCAGCCCGCCGCCCACCGGCAGATGCTTGTCGAGCGCCAGATCCGCGCCCAGAGGCACCTTGGCATGCGCCTGCAGCAGCAAGGCCGCGCGCACGCAAAGGTCATGTTCGACCGGCAGACCCGGCAGCGGGTCGTGGCGCAGAATCCTGCCGTCGCGACGCACCGCGATGCCGACGCGGTCCTGGCGATCGATGAGCCTGAACGCCGTCTGCAGCAAGTGGTAGCCGTCGGCGCGGCGTCCCAGTACATGCAGGAACAGGTTCAGTTTCCCGGGGGCGGGAAACCAGTTCATTTCCACTCGTCGATGGCGAGCCGCAGCTCAAGTCCCGGGTAGATCAGCTTGAGACGGGTCGGGCGCCCGTCCCCGTACCCGCCATACTCGATGCGCCAGCCTTGCTGCTCGAGCACCAGCAGGTGGCCGTCCTGCGCATATTGCGCCTCCGACGGCGCGTCGCTCGAGGGCCGCGCGCGCACCCAGTCGGCGAGCCCGCGCAACGGCACGCGAAAGCCCAGCACCTGCTCGGTCAGTGTCTCGGCGTCGGCCGCGTCATAGCGCTTGCTGTCGCCTGCGATCAGCGTGACGGTCTCGCCCTCGCGCAACACGCGTGCCAGGCCCTGGCCGAAGGGCGAACTCAGCAGCATCTCGTCGGTCGACGCGCGGTGGCGCCAGGACAGGCTGCCCGCAGCCGCCTCGTCGCGGTAGCGCGCGGCGAAGCGCCCCTTGAGTTCGAATTCGAACTCGCCGCCGGGCGAGAGCGGCAATTCTGCGCAGCCTGCGAGCAGCGCCACCACCGTGGCCAGGACGCGCATCAGGGTGTGCATGCGCGCAACTCAGCGGCGCAGGCGCTTGATGGTCTTTTGCAGGGTATCGTTCTCGGGGTGGTTCTTGAGCGACTCCTGCCAGATGCGCTCGGCCTCGGCGCGCCGGCCCAGCATCCACAGCACTTCGCCCAGGTGCGCGCCGATCTCGCCGTCAGGCCGGCCATGGTAGGCGCGCTGCAACTGCGCCGCGGCGCCTTTCAGGTCGCCCATGCGGAACAGCACCCAGCCCAGGCTGTCGATGATGTAGTAGTCCTCGGGCGAGAGCGCCAGCGCGCGTTCGACGAGCGTGCGCGCCTCGGGCAGGCGCAGGTTGCGTTCGGCGAACGAATAGCCGAGCGCATTGTAGGCGTGCGCGTGGTCGGGCTTGATCTGAATCAGCTTGCGCAGGTTGCCCTCCAGGACCTCGAATCGCTCCAGCTTTTCCGCAGTCAGGGCGTGGTCGTACAGCAACTCCGGCTGCTCGGGCTGCGCTAGCAGCGCCTTGCCCAGCAGATCGAAAGCGTCCCGGTGCTGATTCGCCTCGCGCAACAGCTGCGCCTCGGCGATCAGCAGCTGGATCTGCTGCCCGCCGTCCGCGTTCTGCGCGCGCAGGTACGCGCGCGCCTCGCTCAGCCTGCCCTGCCTGGCCATCACGCCCGCGATGCGCATGCGCGCCGGCAGGATTTGATCCCCGCGCTGGATGCTCTGATACCAGCCGATCGCGTCGTCCCAGTGCTTTTGCTCCTCCGCAGCCTGCCCGAGCGTGAATCGCACGCCGTCCGGATCGCGAAATCCGGAGTCGAGCAGCCGCTTCAGGTGTGTCTCGGCGGTGGCGTAATCCTTGAGCTGCAGCGCCAGCAGGCCTACCGCGTACAGCACGTCGCTGTTGTCCGGAAACGCGGCCAGCAGTTTTTCGAATTGCGCTCGCGCCTCGGCGAATTTGCTCTCGCCCGCCAGCAGCCGCGCGTAACCGAGTCGCGCCTCGCGCGATTTCGGATACTTCTCGAGGAACGACGCGAGCGCGGCGCCCGCCAGCGCCGGCGACTGACGCTGCAGGACCTGCGCCTCGAAGATCGCCGCGGCATCCCAGTCGGGTCGCAGCTGCGCGGCGCGGCGCGCCTCGGCAAGCGCAGCAGCATCTTCATTCGCCGCCAGCGCCGCCTGCGCCTGCGCCAGGTGCGCCTGCGCCAGCGCGGGATACTTCGCCGCCAGTGAGCGCACCAGCCGCAGGTTGGCCTGCTTGTCCGGATTGAAATCCAGCAGGCGCCCCAACTGCATGAAGCCATTGGCGGCGGCCGCACCGTCGCTTGCCAGCAACTTTGCCAGGAACGGCTCGGCCTCTTCCACTCTGTGCGCGCGCACCAGCAGCGCCCCCAGCGTCTGTAACGCCGGCAGCGAACCTGGGTCGGCCTCGTGCCAGGCGCGGGCGGCTTGCAGTGCGAGTTCCGGCGTGCGCGCGATGTTCGCCACCTCCACCGCCCGGCGCGCAACGCGCGGGTCCCGGGTGCGTCCGGCGAGCTCGGCGTAGGTCTTCGCGGCCAGCGCCGCGTCGCCCCGTTGCAGCGCGATCTCGGCCACCAGCAACTCGTAGAGCAGCGCTTCTGTCAGCTCCTGCGCCGGCAGGTTCGGCTGCGGCTGCCCCGCGGCGAGCGGCGCTTCGTCCTCGTCCGTGGCCTGCGCAGCGTCAACGCCAATCTGCGCCAGCGCGCAGCCGCCGGCGAGCAGCAGCGCGACTGCAAGCGCGGGCATGCGGATAGCTACGGACATCGCGCGTGAAGTGTAGGTATATTTGGTGCCCCGCACAAGCGAGCCAGGCCGATGCCCGAGCTGCCGGAAGTTGAAGTCTCGCGACGCGGAATATCACGCGAACTCGCGGGTCGCCGCATTTCGGCGATCGCGGTGCGCGAGCCGCGCTTGCGCTGGCCGGTACCCGCGGTGGTGCGCAGCCTCGCCGGCCGCACCGTGCATTCGGTGGCGCGGCGCGCGAAGTACCTGCTGCTCGATTGCGGCGACGGCCATCTGATCCTGCATCTGGGCATGAGCGGCAGCCTGCGCGTGCTGCCGGCGGATACCGCGGCGGGGAAGCACGACCACTTCGACCTGGTGTTCGGCGACCGGATGCTCCGACTGCGCGATCCGCGGCGCTTCGGGGCGGTGTTGTGGTCCCCCGCGGATGCACCGCCACACCCGCTGCTCAACCGCCTGGGCATCGAACCCCTGTCGCGCGCGCTCAACGGGCCGCGCATGTACGCGCTGACGCGCGCGCGTCGCGCCGCAGTCAAGGTCTTTCTGATGGACAGCCGGCACATCGTCGGCATTGGCAACATCTACGCCAGCGAAAGCCTGTTCCGCGCGCGCATCAACCCGCGCCTGGCGGCGAGCCGCCTGACTCCCGAGCGCTGCGCGCGTTTGGTGCGCGCGGTCAAGGACACGCTGCAAGCTGCGATCCGCGCGGGCGGTTCGTCGCTGCGCGATTTCGTCGGCAGCGATGGCGCCTACGGTTGCTTCCAGCATCGCAGCCTGGTGTACGGCCGCGAAGGCAAGCCGTGCCGGCGCTGTGGCGCATCGGTGCGGCGCATCCTGCAGGGGCAGCGCTCGACCTACTACTGCCCCGCCTGCCAGCGCTGAGAAGCCTCAGGCCTTGCTCAGCGATTTGACCTTGGCCGCGAGTCGGGCGCCGACTGCGGGGTGGACGAACTTGGTGACGTCGCCACCGAGCAACGCGATCTCGCGCACCAGGGTCGCGGAGATGAACATGTGCTGTTCGGAGGGGGTCAGGAACATGGTTTCGAAATCCGGGTACAGGCTGCGATTCATACCGGCGAGCTGGAATTCGTACTCGAAGTCGGACACCGCGCGCAGTCCGCGCAGCGCCACCTGCGCGCCGTGCTGCCGGACGAATTCAATCAGCAGGCCGCTGAACCCGACCACCTGCACGTTCTTGAGGTCGCCGAGAACCTCGCGCGCCATCTCGACGCGCTCCTGATTGGTGAAGAACGTGCGTTTGGCCGTGCTGTCGGCGACGCCCAGAATCAGCGTGTCGAAGAGCTTTGCCGCGCGTCGTACGAGGTCCTCGTGGCCGCGCGTCAGCGGATCGAAAGTGCCCGGGTACACGGCTCGAATCATGCTGGCTCCCATGCAAGCAGTTGATAGCTGACCCGCCCCGCGCGTGCGCGCTTCAATTCGCGCCACGGCTCTGCGGTCTCGACGGGCCGCGCCGCTTCCAGGTAGACCTGCGCGCCCTTCGCGAGGCGCAGCGCAAGCTTTCCGAGCAGCGCCGGCAGGGCATTCTGCCTGAATGGCGGGTCGAGGAACACCAGGTCGAAACGCTCGCCGGGGCGCTGCACGTACTCGAGCGCATCGCCGGACTCGATCGACACATGCTGCGCCATCAGCCGTTCGCAACTGCGTCGCAGCGCCGCCAGCGCCGCCCGGTCGTTCTCCACCATCACCACGCGTGCCGCGCCGCGGGACGCCGCCTCGAAGCCCAGCGCCCCGCTGCCAGCGTACAGGTCCAGACAGGCGCGGCCGTCGACCCGTTGCCCGAGCCAGTTGAACAAGGTCTCGCGCACGCGATCCGGCGTGGGTCGCAGCCCGGGACGCGCCGGCACATCGATCAGGCGGCTGCGCCACTCGCCGCCGACGATGCGCACGCGGCCTCGCGGAAGGCCCTTGTTAGAATCCATCGCACGATGTTAGCAGCGACTTCGTGGGCGGCGCGCCTCAGGAACGCACTCGCGGGCACACGCGCAGCCCTCGGCGGCGGGCTGGGCACGCTGTTCGGGCGCGCCGCCGTGGACGAGGCCCTGTTTGCGGAGTTGGAAACCGCCCTGCTGCAGGCCGACTGCGGAGTCGAGGCGACCCGCGGTT
>JAABQT010000340.1 GCA_011391295.1 Betaproteobacteria bacterium | reverse complement strand
CTGGCCTGCGTGACCAGGACGCCTGCGCGGCTCGCGGCGGCGACATCGACGTTGCGGATGTCGACTGCGCAACGCAGGAACGCCGCCAGCCCGGGCAGCCGCTCGAACAGCGCCGCCGGGCCGGGAGATTGCCGGTAGGACACGATGAGGACACAGCCGTCGGCCGCGGCGATCAGCGCCTCGCCCTCGAGCGGCGCCTTACCCGGGTGCAGGCGCACCTCCCCCAGCGCCCTGAGGCCGGCGAGCGCCCGCTCGCCGTAATACTGCGCGAGCGCGTCGGGGGAATGGGTCAGCAGGATGCGAGGCACGGCGGGCAGGTATAGTAGCCCGATCATGACGCAAGCCTGGCAACCCAGCCCGCGCTATCCCGATCCAGCCGTAGTGGTGGTGGACGATTCGTTCAATCGCTATCGCCTGCCGCTCGCCAAGGTCGAGCGCCTCGCCACCGGCATCACGCGCTGGGCCGAGGGGCCGGTTTGGTTTGGCGACCTGCGCTGCCTCGTCTGGAGCGATGTGCCGGGCGACTGCATGTGGCGCTGGGACGAACAGACCGGGGCGGTGGGCGTCTGGCGCAAGCCTTCGGGCTACGCCAACGGCAACACGCGCGACCGCCAGGGACGGCTCGTGACCTGCGAGCACGGCGGGCGGCGCGTGTCGCGCACGGAACCGGACGGACGCATCGTCGCGCTGGCGGAGCGATTCGAGGGCAAGCGTTTCAACTCGCCCAACGACGTGGTGTGCAAGTCGGACGGCTCGATCTGGTTTACCGATCCCAGCTTCGGCATCCTTGGCTGGTACGAAGGCGCGAAAGCCGAGCCGGAACTGCCGACCAATGTCTACCGCATCGACCCGGCGGGTGCGCTGAGCGTTGTGGCCGAAGGCATCAACCAGCCCAACGGGCTCGCCTTCTCGCCGGACGAATCCATCCTCTACATCGTCGAGTCGCGCTCGGTGCCGCGCAAGATCCTGGCCTGCGACGTCGCCGGGGGAAAAACCCTGTCCAACCGGCGCGTGCTGATCGACGCCGGCCCCAAGGGAACGCCGGACGGCTTTCGCGTGGACCTGGACGGCAATCTCTGGTGCGGCTGGGGCATGGGCGAGCACGGCCTGGACGGCGTGCACGTGTTCAACCCGACCGGCAAGCTCATCGGCCGCATCGACCTGCCCGAGCGCTGCGCCAACGTCTGCTTCGGCGGCCTGCACCGCAACCGCCTGTTCATGGCGGCGAGCACCTCGCTCTACGCGCTATATGTGAACACGCAAGGCTAAAAGGGGACAGACCTCATTTTTCTCATTTGCGAATCATGTGCAAATGAGAAAAATGAGGTCTGTCCCCATTTAAAACTCAATTACTCCTTTGCCTGAGGACTGCTGGTCGAACAGCCGGTAAGCCTCGTCGGCCTGGTCGAGTTTCCAGCGGTGCGTGAAGATGCGCTCGAGCGGGATTCTGTTGTCCGCCACGAAGCGCGCGCACTCGCCCATGCCCATGGCGCTGAAGGTCCAGGATCCGACCAGCGTCAATTGCTTGCGCAGCATGTCGCGCGAGACATCCAGCGTCACCTCGCCGCCTTCGCCCACGAAGCACACCGTGCCCCAGGTTCTCGCCGAGCGCACCGCCGCAAGTCGCGCGGCGGCGACACCGGTACAGTCGAGGGCGAGGTCCACGCCTTCGCCGCGCGTCAATTCCTTCAGCGCCTTCTCGGCGTCCTCCTTGGACGCATCCACAACCGCGTCGGCGCCGTACTGCTTCGCGAGCGCCAGACGCTCGGCGTTCGATTCCACGGCGATGACGCGCGCTCCCATCTTCGCGCCAATCAGCGTCGCGCTGATCCCCACCGGGCCCTGCCCGAACACCGCGAGCGTCGAGCCGCCGGCGAGGTTCATGCGCCGTAGCGCAGCGTAGGCGGTGCCCGTGCCGCAGGCCACCGCCGCGCCTTCGGCAAAGGACAGCTCCTCGGGCAGCGGGACCAGGGTCCGCACCGGCACCTTCAGGTACTCGGCATGCCCGCCGTGCGCCGTCACCCCGTACACCGTGATGCCCGCGCGGCACAATTGCGACCAGCCGACGCGGCAGTGCTTGCACACCCCGCAGCCTGCGTAGTGATGGTCCATGACGCGCTGCCCGATCGGCGCCTCGCGCTCCGAGACGCCCGCGCCGCGTGCCGCCACCTCGCCGCAGGGCTCATGTCCGGCGATGAAAGGCTCCGCATTGCCACCCAGGCCGAGCGCCTTTTGCGCCTCGCCGGGCGGCGGGCGGTAGAACTTGAGGTCGCTGCCGCACATGCCGGAGGCCTTCATGCGGATCACCACTTCGCCGGGTCCGGGCGTCGGGTCGGGAAAGTCGCGGATTTCGATCTTGCGGTTGCCGAGGAACACTGCGCCGCGCATGCCGGATTGCCTCCCTGGTCAGGTTCTGGACGGTCCCCGCCATCATACCGGGCCGGGCCACGGCCCGCCCCCCGCTTTTCCATTGCCTTGCTTATCGTAAGCTAAGCAACTATTATGCACCGCATGTTCCGCGAAGACCTGTCGCGCAACTTCGGCTTTCTGCTGAACGACGTGGCCCGGCTGATGCGCA
>JAABQT010000339.1 GCA_011391295.1 Betaproteobacteria bacterium | reverse complement strand
GCGGAAGTGCTGCCCGCCGACAAGGCGCGGATCGTGGCCGAGCTGCGCGGCAAGAACAAGGTGATCGCGATGGTGGGCGACGGCATCAACGATGCGCCCGCGCTCGCCGCCGCCGACGTCGGCATCGCCATGGCGACCGGCACCGACGTCGCGATGCACACCGCGGGCATCACCCTGATGCGCGGCGACCCGCGGCTGGTGGCCGATGCGATCAGCATCTCGCGCCGCACCTACCGCAAGATCCGCCAGAACCTGTTCTGGGCGTTTTTCTACAACGTGGTCGGCATACCGCTCGCCGCCTTCGGGTTGCTCAACCCGATCATCGCGGGCGCGGCGATGGCATTCAGCAGCGTGAGCGTGGTCACGAATGCGCTGACGTTGCGGCGTTGGCGGGGATCCGGAGGCAATTCATGAACACGATGCAGATGAATATCGGCGAGGCGGCAAAGCATTCTGGCGTGTCGGCGAAAATGATCCGCCATTACGAGGGAATCGGGCTGATCCCCAAGGCGGCGCGGAGCTATTCGGGCTATCGAACTTACGCCACCGGCGAGGTGCATACCCTGCGGTTCATCCGGCAGGCGCGCAATCTGGGGTTCTCCATCAAGCAGATCGAGCAGCTGCTGGGCTTGTGGCGCAACCAGCGGCGGCCGAGCAGCAAAGTGAAGGCCCTGGCGCAGGAGCACATGGCGGAGCTCGATGCGCGCATCGCCGAGCTACAGGCCATGAAACGCACGCTGCAGGCGCTCGCCGAGCACTGTCATGGGGACGAGCGCCCCGAGTGCCCGATCCTGGACGGGCTCGCCGCATCCGCCAGACATTGAGGCCGACGCAGACCCTCTTGCCCTACACCTTGCGCTCCTCGCCCACGACCAGCAAGGTCGCTGACTCGTAACGGTGTGGCGGAATCACCAGGTTGGCGGGCGCCGGCGAGCCGCGGTACACGCGGCCCGCGAGGTCGAACTTCGATCCGTGGCAGGGACAATAGAACCCGCCCGGCCAGCCCGATTGCAGCGACGCGGGCGCCGGGTAGTAGGACGGGATGCAACCCAGATGCGTGCACAGCGCTATGGTGACCAGCACCTCGGGCTCGATGGAGCGGGTCGGGTTTTGGGCGTACGCGGGCTGCTGGCTGCTCACCCGTGACTCTGGATCGCTCAGAAAGGATCCCGTGGACGCGAGCCCTTGCAGCATGTCGGGCGTGCGGCGCAGGATCCACACTGGCAGTCCGCGCCATACAACGGTGCGCAATTCCTCCGGCTTCAGGCTTGCAATGTCCTCTTCGACCGGCGCGCCGGCGGCCCTGGCGCGCTCGCTCGGCGCGAGGCTGGCGACAAACGGCACCGCCGCGCCGGCCACGGCTACGTCGCCCGCCGCGGCAGTCAGCCGCACGAGCGTTCTGCGGCGCGAAGCGTCTGCGGGTTCTTTGCTCATCCTATAGGGCGGCGAGGACACGCTCCAGCCGCGCGCGCACTTCACCGGCGATGGTCGCGATCTCGGGCCGGCCGACGAGCTGCAGCACCGCGCGCGGATCCATGATCTCGACGAGCGTCTTGCCGCCCTCTTCGCGCACCACCACGTTGCAGGGCAAGAGGGCCCCGATCTGCGGCTCGAACTCGATCGCCTGGTGGGCAAACTGCGGATTGCAGGCGCCGAGAATGCGGTGAGGCGGCATGTCGAGCCCCAGCTTCTTCTTCAGGGTGGCGGCGACGTCGATCTCCGTCAGTACTCCGAAACCCTCCTTCGCTAGTTCTTCCGTTACGCGCGTAACAGCCTGTTCAAACTTGAGATTCACTGTCTTGCCGAAAACGTACTTCGCGGTGTTGGTGGTACTCATAAGAGCTCCTTAAAGTTCGGTGCGCCGCAGGCGCAGCGCGTTCATGACCACGGACAACGAACTCGCCGCCATCGCCGCGCCGGCGATGATGGGCGAGAGCAGCAGCCCGAAGACGGGATACAGAACGCCCGCGGCGATGGGAATACCGAGCGCGTTGTAGCCGAAGGCGAACACCAGGTTCTGGCGAATGTTGCGCATGGTGGCGCGAGAGAGCGCCGCCGCGCGCGCGATGCCGCGCAGGTCGCCCTTGACGAGCGTCACGCTCGCGCTTTCCATTGCCACGTCGGTGCCGGTACCCATGGCGATGCCGACGTCGGCCTGCGCGAGCGCCGGTGCGTCGTTGATGCCGTCGCCCGCCATCGCCACCTTGCGGCCCTCGGCCTGCAGGCGCTTGACCTCCAGCGCCTTGTTCTCGGGCAATACCTCGCCCACCGCCTCGTCGATGCCGAGCTGGCGTGCGACCACCGCCGCGGTGCGTTTGGAGTCGCCCGTGAGCATGACGATGCGCACGCCCCGCTTCTTCAGTGCCGCGATGGCCTCGGGGGTGCTGTCCTTGACCGGATCGGCGACCGCCGCCATGCCGTAGGTGCGCCCGTCCACGGCGAAGAAGACCACCGTCTTCGCCTCGCCGCGCCACGTCTCCGCGCGCTCTTCCCAGGCGCCGGGATCCGCGCCGCGCTGCGTGAGGAACGCGCGGCTTCCGACCTGCACGGCCCGCCCGCCGATACGCGCCTCGACGCCCATGCC
>JAABQT010000338.1 GCA_011391295.1 Betaproteobacteria bacterium | reverse complement strand
CGGCATGTAGGCGATCTCGTGCTTCACCGATTCCGGATCGCGCACCACGCTGGCGCCATACAGTTGTGCGTCGCCGCCATCCGGATTGAGCACGCCGGCGAGCATGCGCAGCAGCGTGGTTTTGCCGGCGCCGTCCGGCCCGACCAGGCCGAACAGCTCACCCGGCCGGACCGTGAAGCTCACGTCTTCGATCGCGCGGATGTCGCCAAAGTGACAGACAAGGCCCTGCACCTGAATGGCGGGCGCGCTGTCGTTCACGGGGCCGGCTCCTGCAAACGCACGTCCGCGGGCATGCCGGGCTTGAGCTCGAATTTCGCATCGTCGGCGATACGCACCTTGACGGCATACACCAGCTTCACGCGCTCTTCGGTGGTCTGCACATTCTTCGGCGTGAACTCGGCCTGCGCGGCGATGTAGGTCACGTCGCCGGCGTACTGCTTGTCCGGCCAGGTGTCGGTGGTGATCGCCGCCTTGTGGCCCAGGTGCACGGCGCCGATGCGATTCTCCGGAATATAGATACGCACCCAGCGGTCGTCCGGGTTCATCACCGTCAGCACCGGCGCACCGCCCGGCACAATCTCGCCCGGCTCGCGATGCCGCACGGTGGTCACGCCGTCGAAGCTGGCGCGGATAATCATGTTGGCCAGCACCGCCTCGATGGCCTGCACGCTCGCCCGGGCCTGCGCGTGTTCGCTCTGTACGACGTTGAAGGCCAGCAGTGTCTTGTCATAAGCCTCCCGGCCGATGGCCCCGCCGGCGAGCAGGGTCTGGCTGCGCGCGACATCGCGCTCGGCCTCCTTGAGACGCAGCGTGGTCGAGTTGGACTGCGCACGCGCCTGTGCCAGGCGCGCCTCGGTCTCGCGCGTGTCGAGGCGCGCGAGCACCTCGCCCTGCTTCACCGCCTCGCCCTCGCGCGGCCGGATAAACTCGATGCGCCCCGCGGCCTGGAAACCGAGCTGCGCCTCGGTGGCCTCGACCGTGCCGGAAGCGGACAGACCGTCGTCGCCGTTGCCGAGAAAGTGCGTGACGAGAAAAACGGCGAGACCGGCGATGCCCGCCAGAGCGGCGACGAGTATTTTCTTTTTGGTAGTGATCATGGCCTGTTGCCCTCTTCTGCACTGCCGGTGTCCGGCGCCACCAGGGTGGCGGCGCCCTCCGGGCTGAGCGCGCCGCTGGCGCGCAACAAATTGAAACGGGTGATGATGAGATCGAACTGCGCCTGCAGCCGGTCGGCCTGGGCCGTGAGCAGCGCGCTCTCGGCATTCAGCAGGTCGGTGGTCACGCCCACGCCCTGTTCGTATTTGAGCGTCTCGATAGACAGCGCCTCACCCGCCTCCTCGACGCTGTTGGCGGTGACCTGCAGGCGCGACGCCGCTTCCGCGTGCGCATCCCAGGCGTCCTGCACCTGTTTGGCCACCTCCAGGCGCGTCTGCTCGATCGCCTGGCCGGCCTGCTGACGCGCCAGCGCGGCTTCGTCGACGCGCGCGCGGCGCACGCCGCCATCCAGGAGCGGGACGGTCAGCTGCACGCCGACGTTCCAGTCATCGTAGAACTGCCCGTCACTGCCGCTGTGTTCGCGGTAACCGCTGACGAGCGAGACCGCCGGCCGGCGAGCGCCGCGCGCGATTTCCTCCTGCGCCGCCCCCGCGGCCGACTGCTGCTCGGCAATCTTGAGCTCCGGGCGTTGCGCGCCCGCTTCCTGCCGGAGGTGCTCCAGGCTCCATGTCGGCGCCGGTGCCGCAATGTAGCGGGTCAGCGAGATTTCCTGCGCCGGCCGTTCCTGACCCATCAGCTGATGCAGCAGTGACCAAGCCTCGCGGCGGCGATTCTCGATCTGCAGCTTGTCATGACGTGCCTTGGTGAGCAGCCCTTGGGTCTTGAGTTGGTCGAGCTTCGGCGCCCTGCCGACCTCGCGCAGCAGCGTCACGCGCTTCGCCTGCGCCTCGAGCGAGACGATGCGCGCGGCATACGCCTGCTCGAGCGCCATCAGGTGCTGGATCTTGAGGTACACGGCGCTCACGTTATAGGTCAGCTCCTGCGTGCCCAGACGTTCGCGCTCGAGTGCGGTCTGCTTGCCGAGGTCGGCGAGTGTCGCGCCCTGTGTCAACCGCCCGCCGGCGTAGAGTGGCAACCGCAGCGCCACGCCGTAGTCGTAGATGGTGTCGTCGAGCGGTGGAAGGCTGCTGAGATCACGGATCGGGTACACGAACGTGGGATAGCCGTAGCGCGTGGCCGCGGCGTTGAAATCAAGCGTGGGCCACTGCGCGCCGCGCGCGGCCTGCTGTTGCGTCCCGGCCTTGTCCACATCGAGACGCTGCGAGATCTGTTTCGGATTCTGCGCCAGCGCCTGATGAATGGCCTCCGGCAGCGTCAGCACCGGCTCGGCGGCGATTGCGCTGCTGCCGAGGCCCGCCACCATCATTGCCACAATTACACCATACCGCATTGGCTTCACCTCGCTCACAGATGCAACACCAGACCCAGTCCCCAATACCTCACATCGTACGTGTAGAACTGCCCGTACGGCGAAGGCCCATCATAAAACTC
>JAABQT010000337.1 GCA_011391295.1 Betaproteobacteria bacterium | reverse complement strand
TGCTTTCCACCCGCGGGGTCGTGCCTGCCTGCCGGTCCCTGGATTGCGTCTCGATCTTCGGCCTTACGGTGCGCGACACGCAGTCGGTGCTCGAGGTGGCGCAGGGATTCGACCGTGCGGACCCCTATTCGCGCGCCGCGCCCGCCGCCGCGGGCGGCTTCGGCGCGCGCTTTCGCTTCGGCGTGCCGCGCAAATCCGAACTCGAATTCTTCGGCGACCGCGACGCGCAGAAGCTGTTCGACGCCGCGCTCGAGCAACTCGAGGCGCTCGGCGGCGAGCGCGTCGAGATTGATTTCGGCCCCTTTCTCGAGACCGCGCGCCTGCTGTACGAGGGGCCGTGGGTCGCCGAGCGCTGGCTGGTGGTGCGCGAGCTGCTCGAGCGCAAGCCCGAGGCCGTGCATCCGGTGACGCGGCGCGTGCTCGAGAAGGCCGGCTCGTTTTCCGCCGCGGATGCGTTCGCCGCGGCTTACCGGCTGCAGGCGTTGCGGCGTCACGCCGAGGCAGCCTGGGCGAGGGCAGAGCTGATCGTCACGCCCAGCGCTCCGACCATCTACACCCTCGCCGAGGTCGAGGCGGACCCGATCACGCTGAACAGCCGGCTCGGCACCTACACCAACTTCGTCAACCTGCTCGATCTGTCTGGTCTCGCGGTGCCCGCGGGGTTCCGCGGCGACGGCCTGCCCTTCGGCGTCACCTTGCTCGCGCCAGCGTTCCAGGAACGCGAGCTGTGCGCGCTTGGCGAGCGCCTGCAGTACGCCTATGGCCTGCCGCTCGGCGCCACCGGGGTCGCGCTGCCCGCGGCCAGGCTCTCGGCTGCGCCGGCGGCACGTGCCGACCTGGTGCGCGTGGTCGTATGCGGCGCGCACATGTCGGGCCTGCCGCTCAATCACGAGCTCACCGAACGCGGCGCGCAGCTCGTGCGCCGCTGCCGCACCGCGCCGCGCTACCGCTTCTACGCACTCGAGGCGTTCTCGCCGCCGCGCCCCGGGATGCTGCGCGCAGAGACGGGCGCGGCGATCGAGGTCGAGGTGTGGGCGCTGCCGGCGGAGCGCTTCGGCGGTTTCGTCGATCGCATTCCGGCGCCGCTTGGCATCGGCACGGTCGAACTCGAGGACGGCGAGCAGGCGCGCGGTTTCCTGTGCGAGCAGTACGCGACGCGTGGCGCGCGCGAGATCACCGCGCTCGGCAGCTGGCGCGCCTACGTCGCCGAGCGCGCGGTCACGGCAAAAGCGGATTGAACGGGAGGCAGCGATGGCCAAGGTGGATGCGGAGCCCTACGAGTTCGACTTCGAGCCGAAGCGTTGCGCGCTCGTGATCATCGACATGCAGCGCGATTTCGTCGACCCGGGCGGCTTCGGCGAGGCGCTTGGCAACGACGTGTCGCTGCTGCGCAAGGCGATCGCGCCGACGAAGAAGGTGCTCGACGCTGCGCGCAAGCGAAACATGCTCGTGATCCACACGCGCGAAGGCCACCGCCAGGACCTGAGCGACCTGCCGCAGTCGAAGAAACTTCGCGGCAAGCTGAAGGCCGGCATCGGCGACCCCGGCCCGATGGGACGGATACTCGTGCGCGGCGAGTACGGCCACGACATCGTCGATGAGCTCAAGCCCGCGCCCGGCGAACCGGTGGTCGACAAGCCCGGCAAAGGAGCGTTCTACGCCACCGACCTCGACTCGATGCTGCACAACCGCGGCATCCGGCAGCTGGTGGTGTGCGGCGTCACCACCGAAGTGTGCGTCAATACCAGCGTGCGCGAGGCGAACGACCGCGGCTATGACTGCCTGGTGCTGGAGGACTGCGTCGGCTCGTACTTTCCGGAATTCCAGGTGGCGGCACTCAACATGATCAAGGCCCAGGGCGGCATCTTCGGCTGGGTCAGCGACTCGAAACGATTTCTGGCAGGGTTGGCGCAGGCCTAACGCAACAATCCAACGACAACGAAAAGGGGGAGACCATGGCAAATCAGGCCGCAGCAACGCAGATTCGGTGGTGGGTGCCCGGCGACTGGAACGGCTTTTTCGGGCTGTTCACCAACGTCGTACTGAACGTGATCGTGCTCACCGGCCTGTGCCTGGGCGTGGTGAACCTGCCCGCGGACACGGTATTCGGGCGCATCCTGCCCGCGCTTGGCATCGCGCTGCCGATCGGCAACCTCTACTACGCGTATCTCGCCTGGCAGCTCGCCAAGAAGGAAGGGCGCACCGACGTCACCGCGATGCCCTACGGGCCGAGCGTGCCGCACATGTTCATCGTCGTGTTCGTGGTCATGCTGCCGGTGTACCTGAAGACCAAGGACCCGATGCTCGCGTGGCAGGCGGGCCTCGCCTGGGCTTTCATCATCGGCGTCATCGTGCTCGCGGGAGTGTTCGTAGGGCCGTGGATCCGCGCGCACACGCCGCGCGCGGCAATGCTCGGCACGCTGGCCGGCATCTCGATTGCCTTCATTTCGCTGCGCCCGGCGTTCCAGATGTGGGAGGTGCCCTTCATCGCCTTCGTTTCGCTCGCCATCGTGCTGATCAGCTGGACCGCCAACGTGCGCCTGCCCTGGGGGCTGCCCGGCGGCCTGGTGGCGGTGATCGTCGGCGT
>JAABQT010000336.1 GCA_011391295.1 Betaproteobacteria bacterium | reverse complement strand
GGCCTCGCGCTGCCGTCCGGGAACCCCCCGCACGCGCGGCCGGTCCAAGCGGCATCCGATTTCGCCAAAGGAGACCCCATGCAACCCAGGAAAGTCACCACGGCACTCGCCGTGCTGGGCATTTTCGCCGGCGCGCTGACCGCCGCCCACGCCCTGCCTACGGCGAACGCGCAGAACGCGCCGGCGGTAGCCGCGCCCACGGTGCGAGCGGCGCAGCTGCCGGATTTTGCCGCCATCGTGCAGCAGTACGGCCCGGCCGTGGTCAACATCACTACCGCGGGCACACGCAGGGCAGCCGCCAGTGCCGGGCAGGTCCCGTCGCCCGAGTTCTTTCGTGGAGCGCCGCAGCCCGAGGTGCCGACGCAGGGGCAGGGCTCGGGCTTCATCATCAGCGCCGAGGGCATCGTGCTCACCAATGCGCATGTGGTGCAGGGCGCGGGCGAAATCACGGTCAAGCTCACCGACCGGCGCGAATTCCGCGCCAGGCTGCTCGGCACGGATGCGGCCACCGACGTGGCCGTGTTGCGTGTCGACGCCGCGAATCTGCCGGTGGTCAGGCTCGGCAATCCGGCGCGGGCGCGCGTGGGCGACTGGGTGCTGGCCATCGGCTCGCCCTTCGGCTTCGAGAACAGCGTGACCGCAGGCATCGTGTCGGCGAAAGGCCGCTCGCTGCCGGGCGACGCGTACGTGCCTTTCATTCAGACCGACGTCGCGGTGAATCCCGGCAATTCCGGCGGGCCGCTGTTCAGCCTGAACGGCGAGGTGATCGGCATCAACTCGCAGATCTACAGCCGCTCGGGCGGCTATCAGGGATTGTCTTTCGCCATTCCGATCGACGTCGTCCTGCGCGTCAAGGATCAGATCGTCGCCACCGGGCGCGCCTCTCACGCGCGCCTGGGCATCAACGTGCAGACGCTCAACCAGGCGCTGGCCGATGCCTTTGGCCTGGAGCGTGCCGCGGGCGGCCTGATCGCCAGCGTCGCGCCGGGGAGTCCGGCGGAAAAAGCCGGGCTTCAGCCTGGCGACGTGGTGCTGGAGTTCAATGGCCGTCCGGTCGCGGATTCCGGACAGCTCGCCGGCATGGTGGGCGAATCGAAGCCCGGCGACCGGGCGCGCGTAGAGGTGTGGCGCAAGGGCAAAAAGCTCGAGTTCGTCGCCACCCTAGGCGCCACGCCCGATGCGGCGACCCCGAGCGCCGCCGTGGACGCGCCGGCGGGCGAAGGCCGGCTTGGCCTTGCCGTGCGGCCGCTCACGCCGCAGGAGAGAAAGGCGGCGCATGTCACGGGCGGCCTGTTGGTGCAGGGCGTGAACGGCGCAGCGTCGCGCGCCGGCATGGCCGCGGGCGACATCGTGCTGCAGGCGGGCGGCAAGCCGGTGGGCAGCGTCGAGGAGCTGCGCGCGGCGACGCAGTCGGCCAAGACCGTTGCGCTTCTCGTGCAACGCGGCACGCGGCGCCTGTTCGTGCCTCTACTGGCGGGTTGAGCTAGCGCCGGCGCTCGTACCAGCGCGACATCGCTTCCATTGCCAGCCAGGAGGCGGCAGCCGCCGCGAGCAGCACCAATTCAGCCGCGGTCCAGCCCCAGCGCTCGACGATCAGGGCGAACAGCGTCGGCGCGGCGGCGTTGACGATCAGGATGGGCGTGGCGAGGAGGCCGAGCACCGCGCCGTAGCCGGTAGCGCCGAACAGCGCGAGCGGCACCGCACCGCGCACGATGGTGATCACGCCTTGCGAGGCGCCCATCAGCAGCGTGAAGGCGAGAATGGCGTGGAAATTTCCGCCCGCGAGCAGGAGCAGCACGAACGAGGCGGGCAGCGCGCCGATGGCGATGCGCGCCACGGTCATGGCGCGCAAATTGCGCGCGAAAAAAATCTCCACCACGCGCCCGCCGAACTGCGCGAATCCTTTCATCGAGGCGACCCAGACCGCGGCTGCCGCGGCCAGGCCCGCGGCCTCGAGCAGCGGTACGAGCTGCACCGTGACCACGCCGAACACGAACGCGTTCAGCGACATGACGAAAGCGAAGAGCGCAATCGCCACCGTGCGCAGGCGCCCGGCGAGCGGCTTGCCGTCGGGTGAAGGCTGCGCGGCGGCGGCTGCTGCTGCCGGGTGATCCGCTTTCTCGCGCCGAGAGAGCCCGTACCAGTTGAGCGGCAGGCAGACGAGGAAATTGATGACCGCGAACCAGGCCAGCGTCTCGCGCCAGCCCGCGGCCTGGTTCAGGTAGTGCCCCAGGACCCAGAACACGGTCGAGGCAAAGGCGCCGAACAGCGTGAGATACGAGATGGCGCGCCGGCCGCGCGATGGCACCACCTGCACCAGCGCGGCGAACGCGGCGTCATACAGGCACAGGCGCATGCCCAGGCCGAGAAAGGCCCACACCGTCAGATAGGCGGCTTCGCCGCGCACCTGCGACAGCATGAGCAACCCGGCGGAAACCAGCACGGTTCCCGTGGACATCACCGCGCGTGCGCCGTAGCGGTCGATGGCGCGCCCGGCCCAGGCCGAAACCGCGCCCATCGCCAGCAGCGACACCGTGAAGCCGAAGTAGATCAGGCTGCGGCTCCAGCCGGTGTCGTCCGCGATCGGGCC
>JAABQT010000335.1 GCA_011391295.1 Betaproteobacteria bacterium | reverse complement strand
CGGCGTCAGCACGCGGCGCAGCAGTTGCTCGCGCACGTCGGCTTGGGCGTCGTAGGCGCGCGACAGGCGCAGCACCAGCGCCGTGGCCGCTTCCGCCTCCAGCGCGAGGTCGGCGAGCACGTTCTGCATCAGCGGCTGGTCCTTCAGCAGCTTGCCGAACGCCTGGCGCTGCGCGGCGTTCCACAGCGCCTGCGACAGCGCCTGGCGCATGAGCCCCGCCGTGCCGATGGCGCAATCCAGCCGCGTGTACACGCCCATCTCCAGGATCATCGGCACGCCACGGCCTTCTTCGCCCAACAGCGTCGCCTGCGCATCGTCGAACTCGACCTCCGAGCTGGCGTTGGAGCGGTTGCCGAGCTTGTCCTTCAGGCGCTGGATCTGGACTGCGTTGCGAGTTCCGTCCGCGCGCAAGCGCGGCATGAAAAAGCACGACAGCCCGCCCGGCGCCTGCGCCAGCACCAGGAACGCGTCGCACATCGGCGCGGAGAGGAACCACTTGTGGCCGGTGATGGAAAACTCGCCGTCCCCCAGCGGCGCCGCGCGCGTGGTGTTTGTGCGCACGTCCGAGCCGCCCTGCTTTTCGGTGAGACCCATGCCGATCAGAGCGGCGTCCGGCTCGCGCGAGTAGATGCGCGGCAGCCACTGGGCCGCGAGCTTCGCGTTGGCCTTGATCGCCGGCACGGACCCGTAGGTCATGGTCACCGGGCACTGTGTTCCGTTCTCCACTTCCGAGTACAGGAGATACCCGGCTGCCCGTTCGACGTGCGCGCCGGGTGCGGGCTCGGCCCAGGGCGCGCTGTGCAGGCCGTGCCTGAGCGCGAGCGCCATCAGCTCATGCCATGCCGGGTGGAACTCCACCTCGTCGCGCCGCCGGCCTTGCCGGTCGTGCGTCTGCAACTCGGGCGGGTTGCGGTTGGCGGCGTCGGCCAGCGCCAGCGTCTCGCGCGCGCCGAGGACGGCGCCCAGGTTGCCGAGGCGCTGGCGAGCGCTCGCAAGGCGCGCGTGCGGCAGGTTGAAGGCCAGCGCGTCGCGCAGCGCGGCGTTCGTTTCGTACAGATTCGTGTTCTCGAGCGGCGCGCTCTGGTTCAGGACTTCGTGCGTCGCGGGCATGGCGCGGTCCGGAAGGGATGCCGGGTGAGTCTAGTCGCGCGCAATTTGAAAAGCAATTGCTTGGCGAACTGTGCCTGTAAAATTCCGCGCCGGAGGAGGCACAGGCTGATCACCCAGTTGCTGCAACTCACGCTGGCGGGCGTCGCGCAGGGCTGCGTGTACGCGCTGGTCGCGCTCGGCTTCGTGCTGATCTACAAGGCCACCGAGACGGTGAACTTCGCGCAGGGCGACCTGATGATGCTCGGCACCTTTTTCGCGCTCACCGGTGCCACGGTGCTCGGGCTGCCGTACTGGCTGACCATCGTGTTCGCCATGGCGGTGATGGCGGTGATCGGCATGCTGATCGAGCGCGCGGTGCTGCGCCCGGTGCTCGGCTACCCGCAGTTCACCGTGGTGATGGTGACCATCGGCGCGGGTTTCGTGCTGCGCGGCGTGGTGACCATGATCCCGGGTTGGGGTACCGAGACCTATCGCCTCGCCACGCCCTTTGCCGACAGGGTGATGCGCGTGGGCGGCGTGGTGGTCGCCGAGCAGCAGCTGGCGGTGATTGGCCACACGATCCTGCTGTGCCTCGCGTTGTACCTGTTCTTCCGCTTCACGCGCGTCGGCATCGCGATGCAGGCGACCTCCCAGAACCAGCTCGCCGCCTACTACATGGGCATCCCGGTGCGGCGCATCAACATGCTGATCTGGGGCCTGTCGGCCGGCATCGCCACCATCGGCGGCATCCTGCTCGCGCCCACCACCTTCGTGCATTCCAACATGGGCTTCATCGGGCTGAAGGCGTTTCCGGCGGCGGTGGTCGGCGGCTTCGGCAGCGTGCCCGGGGCCATCGTCGGCGGCCTGATCATCGGCGTGGTCGAGGCGCTGTCGGGCTTCTACTTGGCCGAGGGCTTCAAGGACGTCGCCGCCTACGTGGTGGTGCTGATGGTGCTGATGGTGCGGCCTTCCGGCATTTTCGGCGAAACCGTGGCGAAGAAGGTCTGATGCGCTTCCTGTTCAAAACCGCGTACGAGCAGGACCTGCGGCTGTTCCGGCACGGCGGCCAGGTGTTCTGGTACGGCCTGCTGCTGGCGGTGCTGCTCGCCGCGCCATGGTGGGCGGACGAGTACACGCTGACGCTGCTGCATTTCGTCGGCATCTACTCGATCGTCGGCCTGGGCATGATGCTGCTGGTCGGCTTTACCGGGCAGATTTCGCTCGGGCACGCGGCGTTCCTCGCGGTGGGCGCGTACACCGAGACCCTGCTGCAGGCCGCGGGCTGGCCGTTCTGGCTTTCGCTGCCCAGCGCCGCGCTCCTCTCGGCAGCGGTCGGCATCATCGTCGGCCTGCCCGCACTGCGTCTCAAGGGCATCTACCTTGCCATCGCCACGCTTGCCTTCGGCGTCATCGTCGAGGAGATCATCACTCGCTGGGACAGCCTCACCGGCGGAAATTCCGGCAAGCACGTCAAGCCGATCGAGCTGTTCGGCGCCAAGCTCGAC
>JAABQT010000334.1 GCA_011391295.1 Betaproteobacteria bacterium | reverse complement strand
CGGCTTCATGCCGGCCACCAGCTCGGCGAACACGGCAAGGGAGTCGCGCAGCGTGTCCGCGGCGTCGAACAGGGGCTCCTTGTCCTCCTGGTTGTCCTTGTTGTAGGCCAGCGGCTGGCCCTTCATCAGCGCGAGCAGCGCCACCAGGTCGCCGATGGCACGCGCGCTCTTGCCGCGCACCAGTTCGGGCACGTCGGGGTTCTTTTTCTGCGGCATGATCGAGCTGCCGGTGCAAAAGCGGTCGGGCAGGCGCACGAAGCCCAGGCGCGGGTTCATCCACAGCACGATCTCCTCCGCGAAGCGCGACAGGTGCACCATCGCCAGCGCTGCGTGCGCGCAGAACTCCACTGCGAAGTCGCGGTCGGACACGGCGTCGATGGAGTTGGCGGCCACGGCCTGGAACCCCAGCTCGCGCGCCACGCGCCCGGGTTCGATCGGGAAGGTGGTGCCGGCGAGCGCCGCCGCGCCCAGCGGCAGCACGTTGACGCGCTCGCGGCAGCCGGCCAGGCGGGCGCGGTCGCGCTCGAACATCTCGAAATACGCCATCAGGTGGTGGCCGAAGGTCACCGGCTGCGCCACCTGCAGGTGCGTGTAGCCCGGCATCACCAGCGCGGCATGGCGCCCGGCCTGCGCCAGGAGCGCCTCCTGCAGACGCGCCAGCAGCGCGTCGATGACGTCGATTTCCTCGCGCAGCCACAGGCGCACGTCGGTGGCCACCTGGTCATTGCGCGAGCGCGCGGTATGCAGGCGCTTGCCGGCCTCGCCCACCAGTTCGGTCAGCCGGCGCTCGATGTTCAGATGCACGTCTTCCGCGTCGAGCGACCAGGCGAACCTGCCGGACTCGATTTCCGCGCGGATCGCCTGCATGCCGCGCTCGATGTGCGCGAGGTCGCCCTTGGAGATGACGCTGCAGGCGGCAAGCATGCGCGCGTGCGCGAGCGAGGCCGCGATGTCGTGCGGCGCGAGGCGCTGGTCGAAGCTCACCGAAGCGGTAAAGCGCTTTACCAGGTCACTCACCGGCTCGTCGAAGCGCTCGGACCAGGGCGCGGGCGCACGCGCGGCTCCGCGCTTATTGCGCGGCGGCCGCTTGGAAGCTGGAGGGGCCATGGGGCATACTCGGAACCGCGGCGCGCCGCAGTATGCCAATGAGTATAAAGCAAAACTTTCCGGACCCTGCCTTGCCGGATTTCCGCAACCTGGGCGTGATCGCCCGCGTGCTGCTCGGGGTCAACGCGTTTGCCTTCGCCGCAACCCTGGTCGCGGAACCCACCTGGGCCGGGGTGATGGAACGCTTCCTGCGCGGCGCGACGCTGGTCGAGCCGATCCTGCTGGTGACCATGGTGCTGCTTTACGCGCTCGCGCCGTTGCTTGCGCGGATGCGCTATTGGCAGGGCTGCGTGGTGGTGTTGGCGTTGTCGCTGGCGCTCAGCGGCGGCCTGCATCTGGCGCTGTCGGGCATCGACACGGTGGCTGCGCCCGGGCTCGCACGCACCCTGACGCTGGCGGCGCTGGCCGTGGGCGCAATGCTCGCCTACCTGCGGCTGCTGACCAAGGCCTATTCGCCGGCGCTGACCGAAGCGCGGCTGCAGGCGCTGCAGTCGCGCATCCGGCCGCACTTCCTGTTCAACAGCCTGAACGCGGTGCTGTCGCTGATCCGCCGCGATCCCAAGCGCGCCGAGCGTGCGCTCGAGGATCTCGCGGACCTGTTTCGCGTGCTGATGCAGGACAACCGCAGCTTCGTGCGTCTGGCGGACGAAATCGACCTGCTCGAGCGCTACGCGAGCCTCGAGCAACTGCGCCTGGGCGACCGGCTGGCCATCGACTGGGAGATCGAGGGCGCGCCGCGCGACGCGCTGCTGCCGCCGATGGTGCTGCAGCCGCTGCTCGAGAACGCCGTGTACCACGGCGTCGAGCCCGGCACCGGCACCGGCCGGGTGGTGGTGCATATCGAGCGGCGCGGCGAGCGCGTGCTGGCACGCATCGAGAATCCCTACTTCGAGGAGCACGCACGGCGCGCCGGCAACCACATGGCGCAGGAAAATATCCGCGAGCGGCTGCAGCTGTTCTTCGATGCCGAGGCGCGCCTGGCGACGCGCATCGGCGGCGGGCGTTACCAGGTCGAAGTGGAAATTCCCTACCGGGCGGCGCCGACATGAGCGCGCTGCGCGTCTACATCGCCGACGATGAAGCGCCGGCGCGCGAGCGCCTGAAAGAGCTGCTCGCCGACATCGAAGCGCAGTTGCCCACGCGCGTGGTGGGCGAGGCGGCCAACGGCCTCGAGGCCATCGAGCAGCTGCCCGCGAGCGGCGCGCAGCTGCTGCTGCTCGACATCCAGATGCCCGGGATGGGCGGGCTGGAGGTGGCGCGGCACCTCGCGGCACTGCCGACGGGCCCGGCGGTGGTGTTCGTTACCGCCCACGACCGCCACGCAGTGGAGGCGTTCGAGCTGAACGCGCTCGACTATCTGGTGAAGCCGGTGCGCGCGGCGCGCCTCGCCGCCGCGCTGAGGAAGGCGTGCGCAGCGGGCCCGCCCCCGGCGCAGCAGCTGGCGCAGGCCGCCACGCAGGCGCGCGAATACCTCTCGGTCGCCGAGCGCAA
>JAABQT010000333.1 GCA_011391295.1 Betaproteobacteria bacterium | reverse complement strand
GACGGCACGATGCCCGGCATGGCGCGCGTTTATAACACGACCCTTCCCATGCGGGCTGGGTAAGATGCGCCGCAATGACACCAGCGCTGCGGCTGTCGGCGTATTTCTGCGCCTATTTCCTTTACGCCGGCGCTCTGGTGCCGTACTTCGCGCTGTATCTCGCCGCGCGCGGCTACGACGCGGGCCAGATCGCGGTGGTGCTCGCGATGCCGCAGCTCGCGCGGGTGGTTGCGCCGGCGTTCTGGGGCTGGCTGGCCGACCGCACCGGGGCCGCGCGCGCCATCGTGGTGCTCTCTGCGGCGGCCGTCCTGGGAGGATTCGCGCTGCTGTTCGCGTTCGACGGCTATGCGGCGACAGTGGCGATCATGCTGGGCATGAGCCTGATTTCTGCCGGTGCTCTGCCCATCGTGGAGGCGCTTACGCTAGGTTCGCTGGAGGGGCGCACCGAGCGCTACGGCCCGATCCGGCTCTGGGGATCGGTCGGATTCATCGTCGGCGTGCTCGCCACCGGCGCCTGGCTGGATGCACACGCGCCGCAATCGCTGCTCGGTGTGGTCATCGCGCTTGCCGCGCTGACGCTGGCGGTGTCTTTCGCCATGCCGGCCGGGCGCGTGACGGGCGTCGCATTGACGGCAGACCCGCGGCTCATGGCGATCGCCGCGCGTCCCGAGGTGCTCGCGTTCTTCGCCGCGTGCATCTGCATGAACGTCGCGCACGGCACGCTGTACGCGTTCTACTCCATCTATCTGGAGGCGGAGGGCTACAGCAAAACCGCCATCGGCGTGCTGTGGACCTTGGGCGTGCTTGCGGAAATAGGCCTGTTCCTGGTGCTGCCCCGGCTCTTGAGGCGGTTCAGCCTGCGTGCCGTGCTGGCCGCGAGTCTCGCCTGCGCGGCCCTGCGCTTCGCTCTCATTGGCTGGTTCGTGCAATCCCTGTGGCTGCTGGTGTTCGCCCAGCTGCTGCACGCCGCGACCTTCGGCGCCTTCCATGCTTCGTCGGTGGCGATGGTGCATCGACTGTTCACGGGCCGGTTGCAGGCGCGCGGCCAGACCCTCTTTTCCAGCCTGGCCTACGGGTTGGGCGGCGGCGCCGGAACGCTGCTGGCGGGATGGAGCTGGGCGGCGCTGGGACCGGAGCTCAGCTTCACGCTGAGCGCCGCGTTCGGGCTGGCAGGCGCAGTCCTCGTCATCTGGCGCGTGCGCGTGTAGGCTTTTGCCATGTTTGCCAGGTCGCTGCTGTTGCTCGCCTTGCTCGCCGCCGCCGGTTGCCAGACCGTGCAGACGACGCAGGCGGGTGCAGTCGGCGTGAACCGGCAGCAGACGATGTTGCTGTCGGCCAACGAAGTCAACCAGGGCGCAGCGAAGGCCTACCTGCAGGTCACGGGAGAAGCCAGGAAAAAGGGCGCGTTGAACAAGGATGTGGCGCAGACCGAGCGCGTGCGCGGCATCGCGCAGCGCCTGATCCCGCGGACCGCGGCGTTTCGGGCTGATGCGCCATCCTGGCAATGGGAAGTCAACGTCATTGAGTCGAAGGACGTGAACGCGTGGTGCATGCCGGGTGGCAAAATCGCGGTATACACCGGTTTGATCGAACGGCTGCAGGCGACGGACGACGAAATCGCCGCTGTCATGGGCCACGAGATCGCCCATGCGCTGCGCGAGCACGGGCGCGAGCGCGCGTCCCAAGCCGTGGCGCAGAGCATCGCCATCGGCGTCATCGGCGCTTTGGCCGGCCTGTCGCGTGGCGGGATGGACGTCACGCAGACGGTCCTCGACGTGACCCTGAATCTGCCGAACTCGCGCGAGCACGAAACCGAAGCCGACCGCATCGGGGTCGAACTGGCGGCCCGCGGCGGCTACGATCCGCGCGCCGCCATCAGCCTGTGGGAGAAGATGGGCAAGTTGGGCGGCGGTCAGCCCCCCCAGTTCATGTCCACGCACCCCTCGCATGGCACGCGCATCGCCGATCTGAAAGTCTATTCCGCCAAGGTTCTGCCGCTCTACGAAGCGGCCCGGCCTGCGCGCTGAGCGCCGCGCATTGCCGAGCGTCGCCTGTGCCATAATTCTTCGTTTCCGCAGTGCCGCAAAATGGACCGCACGCTCTACGACAAACTCTGGGACAGCCACCTCGTGCACGCCGGGGAGGATGGCACCGCGCTCGTCTACATCGACCGGCACCTGGTGCATGAAGTCACCAGTCCGCAGGCCTTCGAGGGGCTGAAGCTCGCCGGGCGCAAGCCCTGGCGCATGCAATCGGTGGTCGCCACCGCCGACCACAACACGCCGACCGACGGCTGGGAGCGCGGCATCGCCGGCATCGTCGATCCGACGTCGCGCGTCCAGGTGGAGACGCTCGAGGCCAACATGCGCGACTACGTGCCCAAGGCCTTCTTCCCATTCCTCGACAAGCGCCAGGGCATCGTGCACGTGATCGGGCCGGAGCAGGGCGCGACGCTGCCCGGCATGACCGTGGTGTGCGGCGATTCGCACACCAGCACGCACGGCGCTTTTGCCTGCCTGGCGCACGGCATCGGCACTTCCGAGGTGGAGCACGTGCTCGCCACGCAATGCCTGGTGGCCCGGAAAATGAAGAACATGCGCGTCACC
>JAABQT010000332.1 GCA_011391295.1 Betaproteobacteria bacterium | reverse complement strand
CCTTCCTGCTGCGCGGCCCGGGTTTCTCGCTCACCGAAATTGGCGCCATCAACAAGGGCTTCGGCCTTGCCGCGACCATCCTTGGCGCGCTCGCCGGCGGCGCGCTGATGGCGCAGATGCGCCTGTACCGCGCGCTGCTGTTGTTCGGCGTGCTGCAGGCCATCACCAACCTGGGCTTCATGCTGCTCGCCGCGAGCGGCAAGAACTACGCGCTGATGGTGACGGTGATCGGGCTGGAGAACCTTTGCGGCGGCATGGGCACCGCTGCCTACGTCGCGCTGTTGATGGCTCTGTGCGACCGGCGCTTCTCGGCGACGCAGTACGCGCTGCTGTCCGCGCTGTCGGCGGTGGGGCGCGTCTACGTCGGCCCGGCGGCGGGCTACCTGGTCAGCGCGCTCGGCTGGACGGAGTTTTTCTTTTTCACGTTCCTGATCGCGCTGCCCGGGCTGGGCTTGCTGGCATGGATGCGGCAGCGGATCGATCAACTCGAAATAAAATAAGGCAATGAAACGATTCGGCTGCGCGGGCGCGATCCTGTTCGCCATCGCGTCCGGCGCGGTGGCCGGCGAGGTGGAATGGTCGGCGCACACCAAGGCCGCCGTCGAGGCCTACGCGCGCGGCGACCATCTGGACGCGGCGAGACGTTTCGCCGCCGCGTTGAATGAGGCCGAGGGCTTCGGCGAAGCCGACCGGCGCCTCGCCTCGACGATCAGCAACCTGGCTCTGCTTTACGCGAACCAGGGACGCCATGGGGACGCGGAGGCGCTCTATGCGCGCGCCGTGACTCTCGACGAAAAAACGCTCGGGCCGGCGCACCCGGATCTCGCCGTCACGCTCAACAACATCGCCGGGCTCTACCGCTCCCAGGGCCGCTACACGGAGGCCGAACCGCTCTACCGGCGCAGCCTCGCGATCGTGGAAAAGGCGCTCGGCCCGAACCATACGCAGACCGGCACCACGCTCAACAACCTCGCCGAGCTCTTGCGGGCGCAGGGGCGCAACGCGGAGGCCGAACCGCTTTACCGGCGCGCCTACGCGATCCGCGAAAAAGCGTATGGGCCGAACCATCCGGACGTCGCCACGACCTTGGGCCAGCTCGCCGAGCTCTACCGCACGGAGGGGCTGTACGCGCAGGCCGAACCGCTGGCGCGCAGGGCATTGCAGATCGAGGAACAGGTCTTCGGGCCGGCGCATCCGGATGTTGCCGCTGCGCTCGCCCGCCAGGGAGACTTGTTCCGGGCGATGGGCAGGCCCGCCGATGCCGAGCCGCTGTACCGCAGGGCGCTCGCGATCCGGGAGACGGCGCTCGGCGCCGATCACCTGGAAGTCGGGCGCACCCTCGCCAGTCTCGCCGGTCTGTATTTCCTGCAGGGCCGCATTCCCGATGCGCAAGCGTCGTACGCGCGAGCGCTGCGCATCACCGAGCAGGCGCTCGGCCCGGAGCATTCGGAAGCGGGCATGATTCTCTACCGCCAGGCCGTGGTCTACAACGCGCAAGGCAAGCGCGATCTCGCGCTCGCCACCCTGCGGCGCGCAAGCGCCGTGCTCGCCGTGCGCGTGGCGCAGGGCGAGCTGCGGCCATGGGTGGGCGTGTTCGAGGATTACGTGCGCCTGCTCGCGGCAACGGGCGAAAATGCGCCCGCGGCATTGCGTGCCGCCGCACTGGCGGAAAGTTTTGCGGTGGCGCAGACCGCGCGGGCGTCCGGCGCCTTGGCGCAGGGCGCGCGGCTCACGGCGCGCTACGCCGGCGGGCGCGACAGGCTCGCGCGTTATGCGCGCGCCCGGCAGGATGCGATCGTCCGCGTGAAGCAGCTCGACACGCAGTTCATGCAGGCGGTCCTCCGGCCGCCGCGCGACCGCGATGTGTCCGCGGAAAGCCGCCTGCGCGCGGAGGCCGCGCAGGCGCGCAAGGATTTCCTGCGCCTGGACGCGCAGCCGGAAGGCGACCCGGCTCGCCAGGCCGATCTCGCCTCGCCCAAGCCGCTGGAGCTGCGCGACGTGCAACGGCATCTCGCACCCGACGAGGCGCTTGCGATGCTGATGGTGCTGCCCGAGCGCAGCCTGCTCTGGGTGGCCCGCCGCGATGCGGCGGGACTCTACCCGCTCGCGCTGCGCCAGCGCGATCTCGCGGAGATGGTGAAACGGCTCGGCAGCCAGCTCGATGCGCGCGGCACGCATCCGCCGGCGGACCCGTCCTTCGACGTGGCGCTGGCCCACGATCTGTATCGCCGCGTGTTTTTCCCTGCCGAGGCGCTGCTTGCCGGGGTGAAACACCTGATCCTGGTGCCCGACGGCGCGCTGGGGAGCCTGCCGCCGGGCGTGCTGGTAATCGCGCTGCCGGCCCAGCCGCCCACGACACTGGATCACGCGCAGGTCGAGTGGCTGGTGAAGCGGCACGCGATCACGGTGCTGCCATCCGCTGCGCTATTGCGTTCGCGCGACCAGGCGGCGCGGCCCTCGGCGGCGCGCGAACCTTTTCGTGGTTTCGGCGAATTGCCGGCCCTGGCTGGCGCCCTGAAGGTCAAGCCCGACACGCTGATGCAGGGCACGATGGCGGCCGAGGCCAGCATCAAGGCGGCGAACCTCGCGCGCTTTCGCGCGCTCGCCTTCGCCGCGCC
>JAABQT010000331.1 GCA_011391295.1 Betaproteobacteria bacterium | reverse complement strand
GCAGGGAAGGTTTGCTGGCCCTAGCCCGGGCAGGCCGGGAGCATCAGGGCCTGCAGGACCTCCGCGCTGCGCTGGTCCTGGACGAAAGCGGCCACCCCGGAGTGGCCCGGGACCGCCTTGGGCAGCAGGGGCAGGTCGCGGCGCTCCTCGATCCTGCCACCTTTGAAGGGGATCGGCCCCACCCACTCGAACACCACGTAATCGTGCTCCAGGGTGCGTCCCCGGTTTTCCCCGGCGGCGACCCGGGACACGAGCTTGTTCTCGTAGCTCGCCAGGTACAGGGCGGCGCCGGCCTGCTGCTGCGGGCCCAGCAGCTCGGCGCGCACCCGCACGGAAATCGCACCCGGGTGCCCGGGCTCGAGCGCCAAGGCGATTTTCGCTCTGGGCGGGCGGGCGTTGATCCGCTCCACTTCCGTCTCGAACCCGCCGCCGTGCCAGCCCCGGAAATCCCGGCCCTGCAGCAGGACCTGCGGGGTATAGACGAAGCGCGCGCGCGTCACCTGCGCGAGCTTGCGCTGGCGGTCCGAGAATCGCTGCTGGGCATAGGGGTCCTTCCAGCCGATGTAGTCCCAGTAGTTCACATGCAGTGACAGCGGCACTACGCGCTCCCGGGCGAGGCCGCGCCCGGCCAGCCCCTGCAGCCAGCGGTCGGCGGGCGGGCAGCTGTCGCAGCCCTCGGAGGTGTAAAGCTCCACCAGGGCAGTGGTATGTGGCCCGGAGGTGGCGCTGCACTGCAGGGCATGGGCCGGGGTGACGAGGACAGCGCCAAGCAATGCCAGGGCGAATCTCATGTCTCCAGAGTCGAAACTGCAGGCCCTGGGATTACACCCGTGACCGGATAATGCGGGATGCCCCTGAAGTTCTCCATCCTCGACCAATCGCCGGTGATTTCAGGCCAGACGCCGGCGCAGGCAGTGCAGGCCACGCTCGAACTCGCGCGCCATGCCGAGCGCCTCGGCTACCACCGCTACTGGCTCGCCGAGCACCACGCGATTGCGGCGCTCGCAGACCCCTGCCCCGAGGTGCTGCTTGCGCGCCTGGGCGCGGAGACGCAGCGCCTGCGCATCGGCTCCGGGGGGGTGCTCCTGCCCTATTACAGCCCGTTCAAGGTGGCCGAAGTATTTCGCATGCTGGAAGCGCTGTATCCCGGGCGCATGGATCTGGGCCTCGGACGCGCGCCCGGGGGCGATGCGCGCACCGCGCACGCCGTCGCGGGCGGGCAATTCCCCACGGCGGACGATTTTCCGCAGCGCGTCTGGGAGCTGGTGGGGCACCTGGACGGCACGCTGCCCGAGGACCACCCGCACAAGCGCGTGCGCCTGCAGCCCGGCGGCGACACGGCGCCCCAGGTCTGGCTGCTGGGATCCTCCGACTACAGTGGAGCGCTGGCCGCGCGACTGGGCCTGCGCTTTGCCTTCGCCCATTTCATCAACCCCAAGGGTGGCGACGCGGTAACCCGTGCCTACCAGGAGCGTTTCCAGTCGTCCGCGCGCGAGAAATCGCCGGCGGCGATCGTCTGCGTGTTCGTGATCTGCGCCGCGGACGACGCCGAAGCCGAACGGCTTGCCGCCTCGATCGACCTGAGGCGGCTGCACATGGCTCTCAACCTCGACACGCCGGTGCCCACGCTCGAGGAGGCCGCGCGCCACCCCTACAAGGAAGAGGAGCGACGCTACGTGCTGGGCCAGCGCGATCGCGCCGTAATCGGCGGTCCGGAGAAATGCCGGCGCGAGCTGACGGCGTTGGCCGGGCGCTATGGCGCCGGCGAAGTCATGGCACTCACCATCACCGGGGACTACCCATCGCGACTGCGCTCCTACGAGCTGCTCGCGAGCGCCTTCGGTCTCGCCTAGAACTGGCGCGCCAGCTCGTCGTGGCCGCGCTCGCGCGCCAAGTCTTGCGGGCTCTTGCCTTCAAGGTTTTTCAGCTCCGGGTGGCGCGTGCGCGGCAGGAGCAGCCGCACCATTTCCGCGTAGCCGCCGTCGGCGGCGCCGTGCAACGCCAGGTTGCCGTCCAGGTCGACGGCATCGGGGTCCGCGCCGCGCTCGAGCAGGCGCTGCGCAACGGCCGCATGGCCCCCCAGCGCCGCCCAGTGCAGTGCGGTCTCGCCGTGATCGTTCAGCGCGCGAGGATCGGCCCTGGCATCCAGCAGCATCGCAGTGCAGCCCGGATCGGCATTCAGCGCCGCGAGGTGCAGCGGCGTCTCGCCGCTCGCCGTGCGCGCGCGTACGCGTCCGCCCGCGTCGAGCAGCAGCCGCGTGAGCGCCTGCATGTTCTTCTCCGCGGCGAGGTGCAGCGGCGTCTCGCGCGCAGCGTTGCGCGCATGCACGTCCACCTTCCCGCCCAGCACCAGGATTGCCGCCACCGGTTCCTTGCCCTCGGCGATGGCGCGCAGCAGGCGATCGGTCTGGTCTTGCCCCTGCGCCGCGCCCGCGGCGAGCAATAGCAGCGCGGCAACGGCGCGCGTCATCGCAGCCCGGCGGCGAGCACCTCGGCGAGGTGCTGCGTGGGCCAGTCGCCCAGGCCCTCGATCTGCTCGCGGCAGGAAAAACCGTCGGCGACCACCAGGGTGTCCGGCGCGGCGGCGCGCAGCTTCGGCAGCAGGGCCAACTCGGCGAT
>JAABQT010000032.1 GCA_011391295.1 Betaproteobacteria bacterium | reverse complement strand
GATGCCGCGGTCGATCGCAGCTTGCACGCGTGGGGCGTGGCGCTCAAGGCGCACCTGGAGCGCGACCGGCGCTGGGGATGGCTGCCGCTTTACCGCTCGAGCATGGAGCGCGTGTGGCTGCCGATGAAGCCCGCGGCGCGGCGCATCACCTTCCTGGTCCTGGTGATCGGCCTGGCGGACCTCCTCCTGGTCGCGCTCGGGCTGGCGATCTACTGGATCGAGTCCGTGCGCTGAGTTCGCGGCGCCTCGAGGGATGCGTAGTACTCGCGCAGGATCTCCAGCACCTCGGGCCGGCTGAATTCGGGCGGCACCGGGCTGCCTTCGGACAGCCACTTGCGCAATTGCGTGCCGGAGACCTGCAGGCGGTCAGCGTCGCCGTGCGCGCAGGTGCGCCCCGAGGCCATGCCGCCGCAGCGGTAGCACCAGAACGTCAGGTCCATTTTCAGCGGCTGCGTCTCAAGCGCCTCGGGCGGAATCTCGTCGAAGACGCGATGCGCATCGAACGGCCCGTAGTAACTGCCCACCCCGGCGTGATCGCGACCGACGATCTGGTGCGAGCAGCCGTAGTTTTGCCGGAACAGCGCGTGCAGCAGCGCTTCGCGCGGCCCCGCGTAACGCATGTCCAGCGGATAGCCCGCCTGCACCACGGTGCCCGGCCGGAAGTACTTCTCGATCAGCTCGGCGATGGCGCGCGTGCGCACCTCGGCCGGAATGTCGCCCGGCTTGAGGGCGCCGAGCAGCGAATGCACCAGCACGCCGTCGCAGGTCTCGATCGCCACCTTGGCGAGATACTCGTGCGAGCGGTGCATGGGATTACGCGTCTGGAACGCCGCCACGCGCGACCAGCCCAGGCGCTCGAACTCGGCGCGCGTCTCGGCGGGCGTCATGAACAGGGCTCCGTACTTCGCCTTGAAGCCGCCGTCCGAGAGCACTTTCACCGGGCCGGCGAGATTCACCTCGGGCTGCTGCATCACCATCTTGACGCCCGGGTGCTCGGGGTCCGCGGTACGGAACACGGTCGCGCATTCGTGCGCCTTGTTGATGGTGTACTTCTCGGTCACCGTCATGGTGGCCATCGGCTCGCCGTTGTCCGCGTCGAGCAGCGCAATCTCGGTCCCGGTCTTGAACCGGGCCGCGCCAGCGTTGTCGGTGGACAGCGTGATCGGGATCGGCCAGAACAAACCGCTCGCCATGCGGCACCCGTCGCACACCCCCTGCCAGTCGGCGTGCGTCATGAAGCCCTGGAGCGGCGTGAAGCCGCCGATGCCCAGCATGATGAGGTCGCCCTTCTCGCGCGAGCTGACGCGCAGCGCCGGCAGCGAGCGGGCGCGCGCGCGCTCGGCGGCGAGCACCTCGGCGGCGAGCGTCAGGGGTTTGAGCGGTCCTCCGCCGTGGGGCCGGACCAGGCCGGGCATGTCGACTCCTTTGGCAATCGGCCTATTGTCGGTACCGGGTCGCCCGCGGGGCAACAGCGTCGTTCTGATCTGGCGATAAGGTCGCCTGATAAACTCGCCGCCGCGCTGCCGGCCGTGCAGAATGCCGCCGTGCGCAGGAGAGAATTCCTCAGGTTACTGGCGCTTGCCGCGACGGCAGGCGCAACGCTGCGCCCGGGGACGAGCGACGCGCAGGCGGCCGACGAGCTCTACGACCTGCCGCACTTCGGCAACCTGTCGATGCTGCACATGACCGACTCGCATGCGCAGCTGCTGCCGGTCCACTTCCGCGAGCCGGTCGGCGAGGCCTTCGCCGCAAAGTACGGCCTCGCGCCGGGCAGCGCCGCGGCGCACGCCTTCACCTTCCTCGACTTCGAGCGCGCGGCGCGCCGCTACGGCAAGGTCGGCGGCTACGCGCACCTCGCCACGCTGGTCAGGCGCGTGCGCGCCTCGCGCCCGCACGCGCTGTTCCTGGACGGCGGCGACACCTGGCAGGGCTCCGCCACCTCGCTGTGGACCGAGGGTGCGGACATGATCGGCGCGCAGAAACTCCTCGGCGTGGACATCATGACCGCGCACTGGGAGTTCACTTACGGCGCCGAGCGCGTGCGGCAGGCGGTGGATCGCGAGCTCGCGCCGATCGAGTTCCTGGCGCAGAACGTGAAAACAGTGGATTTCGAGGATCCCGTGTTCAAGCCTTACACGCTGCGCTCGCTGAACGGCGTGGCACTCGCGGTGATCGGCCAGGCCTTCCCCTACACGCCGATCGCCAATCCGCGCCATATGGTGGCCGAGTGGACCTTCGGCATCCAGGAGCTGCGGCTGCAGAAGATGGTGGACGAAGTGCGCGCCAAGGGCGCGCAGGTCGTGGTGCTGCTGTCGCACAACGGCTGGGGCGTGGACCTCAAGCTTGCCGCGCGCGTGCGCGGCATCGACGCGATCCTCGGCGGGCACACGCACGACGGCTTCCCCGCGCCGGCGGTAATCGGAACAACCCTGGTCACCAATGCCGGCTCGAGCGGCAAGTTCCTCGGCGTCCTCGACCTCGACGTGAAGGGCGGCGCGGTGTCCGGCTACCGCTATCGCCTGCTGCCGGTGTTCGCCAACCTCCTCGCGCCTGACGCGGCGATGGCCGCCTACATCGAGCGCGTGCGCGCGCCGTACCGCGTGCGCCTGCAGGAGAAGCTCGCGGTGACCGAGGGCCTGCTCTATCGGCGCGGCACCTTCAACGGCACCTGGGACCAGTTGCTGCTCGACGCGCTAATGCAGGTGAAGGGCGCCGAGATCGCGTTCTCGCCGGGCTTCCGCTGGGGCAGCACGCTGCTCCCCGGCGATGCGATCACCTTCGAGCACCTGATGGATCAGACCGCCATCACCTATCCCCAGTCGACATTGAACGAGCTGACCGGCGAGCAGGTGAAGGCGCTGCTCGAGGACATCGCCGACAATGCCTTCAATCCCGACCCGTACCTTCAGCAGGGCGGCGACATGGTGCGCGTGGGCGGCATGACCTACGCGTGCAATCCGCTGGCGAAGATGGGGCAGCGCATCTCCGACATGCGCCTCGACAGCCGCCCGCTCGAGGCGGCGAAGCGCTACAAGGTCGCGGGCTGGGCGCCGGTCGCCGAGGGAGCAAGCGGCGAGCCGGTGTGGGAACTCGCCGCGCGCTACCTGCGCGCGCGGCGCTCGATCGCCCCTCTAACGCCCAACGTGCCGCGGCTTACCGGTTGACCGGCGAAGCCGGGTCCATCAGCAACGCAGTGAGATCCTGCATCTGCTTCTGCGTCAGCGCACCGGCATGGCCGAAGCGCGGCATCTGCGAGCAGGCGCTGTAGGACTTCGAGTTGTAGATCTTGGCGTAGGCGTAGCGCTGGATATCGGGGCCGTAGCCGCGCAGCTTCGCGAACTGTTTCAGGCTCGGCCCGATCGTGCCGAACGACGTGGTGGCCGGGGCGATCTGGTGGCAGTTGTAGCAGCTGCCGCCGACGCCGCCCTTGTCGTTCCAGGCCATGCCGCGGCCGTTCTGCGCGACCTTCTCTCCCGCCTTCCAGTCGCCGAGGAACTTGCCGTCCGCCGGCCACTTGATCGCTGCGTACTGCGCGTTCTGCAGCTTGGTCGCGATCTCCTTCGGCGGGTTGTCGCCGTACTTGTCGCATGCCGCCTGCAATTCGTCCTGCTTCAGGCGGTCGATGCTCGCGATACCCTGGGTTTTGAAGTCGCGCTGCATCATGCGCAGCGCCTCGCTGCGTGGATCCTGCGGCCCGGTAGCGCACGAGGCCAGAAGCGCGGCGCCGGCCGCCAGCACTGCGAAGTTCGAGATTTTCATGGCGTGGCTCTCCTAGCGCTTGATGCCGGGGCCCTTGTAGACCTGGCCATTGGCGTTGACGGTGACATAGGTCATCAGGGCGCTCAGGGTCTCCGAGGTGTAGTCGGGCTTCGGAAACCGCTGCTGTCGGAAGCAGTCCGTCAGGCGCCACTGCAGCGAGTGCATCACGCCGCCGGTCATGCGGTAGCCCGGCCAGCCCAGCACCGCGCGGATCGCCTGCTCGGGCTTGGTGAAATTGGGCAGCGGCTGCGTGCGGATGCGCTTGTCGTCCACGCCGTGGCAGCTGGCGCAGGAGAAGTCGAACGTTCCGGCGCGATAGAAGAAGATCTCCTTGCCGGCCGCGTACGTGGCCTTCTCCTTCGGGTGACCCTGCGGCGCGGCGAACTTCATGCCGGCCGACTGCGCCGCGACGTAAGTCACGATCGAGACCGGGTCGGGCGTGCGCGTGGCGCTGCTGAAGGGCGCCTTGGCGAGCTCCGCGTAGGTGAAGCCCTGCAGCGTGATCATGCAATGCACGATGCGTGCTTCGGCGTCCATCACGCGGTCGACGTCGGCGAAGTAGCGCGGCATCTGCGCGTAGGCGCCTTTGACCACGCCGGGTCCCAGGCCGAGGTCGCATTTCTCGAGCGAGGCCTTCTTCGGCCCGCCGGGCGTGCGCCAGAGCTGCTCGCCTTTCACTTCCCAGAGCTCCGCGGGGTTGTCCTTCTCCAGTACCTCGCGGAACTTGTCGAACTCCGCGGATACCGGGTCTTCGGTCTGCGCCAATGCGTGCGGCCAGGGCGCCGCCGCCATCGCCGCAACCACTCCCAGCACGAGAGCGTGTCTCATAGTTGCTCCTCCAGTTGTTCGAACGGGGCTCTGCGGCCCCTCGGTCAATGTCAGGATCCGGCGCGAACTTCCGTCTCGTCGCTGCGCTTTTCGCCCTTGTTGTCGGTCCAGGTCACCGAGATCTTGTCGCCGGCCTTGGCGCCCTTCACCTTGAAGGCGAACACCGGGTTGCGCGAGATCGCCTGGCTGATGTCGGCATTGAACACCGTCCGGCCGTTCAGCTGCGCGCTGATGGTCTGGATGAAATGCAGCGGCACGAGCTTGTCGCCCTGCTTGCGCTGCCCGGTCTCCATCGGGTGCGCCATCAGCACGCGCACGTCGGCGACGTCGCCTTGCAGGGTAGCGCGGATCTTCATCGGGTCTGCCATGGTTTGCTCTCCTCAGCCGCCGCAGCCGCCGATGGTGACTTTCACTTCCTTGGCGCTGGTGTAGTGCTTGCCGCCCGCGGTCACGACCACGCGCACGGGGGAAGTCTCGCCCATCTTCACGCGCAGGTGCACGAACGGCACCGCGCCCTGCGAAACGTCGAAGCTGCCGACATACGGGAACGGGTTCTTCTCGATGAACACCAGGATGGCGCTGGTGCCCGCAATGCTGCTGGTGATGTCGATCGGCACCACCGCGCCGTTCTCGGCGATGTCGGGAGCGCGAATCTGGATCTCCTTGCTTTCCTCGGTGTTGTTCACGCCGAGCGCGCGCATCGCGTCGAGGGTGCTTTTCGCCTCGAACGCGCCCTTGTTCCAGGCGGCCAGCGCGCGCACGGGGCTGAGCAAAGCGGTGCCGAATGCGGCGAGCAGCCCCAACGCACCGCCCGCCTTGATTACGGATCTGCGTGTCTGTTGCATGTCTCCTCCTCCTGCCCGCTTCGATATGTATTGTAGGAAATTCGGCCTCTGTTATGTAGCGTACTCACTTTCCCCTGCGGCGCACAAGCCCGATGGCCACTTTAAATTCATGGAGTTTTGATTCACCCATAACTTCAACTAATTCGGCAAGCGGATGGTGCACGCATAAGCTAATGCATGCTGTTATCGGGCCTCCCTGGCCCGGAAAGCGCCGGGGAAGCGGACGGCAACCAGTTGTGCCATCAATTCAACGAGAGGGGAACATGTCGCGCCGACCCAGAACACTCGCTTATTGCACGGTAGCCCTGGCGCTGGTTGCGGGATGCGCGACGCAGCCCGCACAGCAGCCTGCCCCTGCCGCGAAAAAGCCGGCCGCGGCGCAAAAGTATGCAGCCATTCCAAAGGACAAGGACAGCGACCTCAAGCTCCATGCCGCCGACGGGCGCGTCCTCAACGGTGCAAACGCGCTCGGCCGCATGCAGCGCGAGGCCGGGCTGATCCTGTGGCTTGCGGGCAATCAGTTCTTCGCCATGGACGATGTGGTTGGCGCGTTCCAGAAGCAGAACCGGGGCGTGGCCGTCGGCATCATCACGCTGCCGCCCGGCTTGCTTTTGCGTGCGATCCAGACCGGCGGCTGGACCTACGGGGGCCGCACCTATCCAGGGCTTCCCGATGTCTATGCCTCCGTGAATCTGGATCATCTGAAGGCGCTGAAGAAGGCCGGCCTCATGGATACCTATGCGACCTACCTCCACAATGAAATGGAACTCATGGTGGCGCAAGGCGATCCGAAGCGCATCACGGGGATCAAGGACCTCGTGCGCCCCGACGTGCGTACCTCGCTGCCCAATCCCGTGAGCGAAGGCATCATGCGTTTCTACGGGCGCAAGGTGCTCGAGCGGCACGGCCTCTGGAACCAGATCTCGGCCGGCAAGGAATGCGCCTCGTGCCAGACCACGCCCAACAACTGGTTCACTTCCGTGCACCACCGCGAGACGCCGCAGCGCATCCAGGATGGCAGGTCCGATACCGGCATCGTCTGGGTCACCGAGACCATGGAAGCCAAGCGCGACGGCGCGCGAGTGGATTCCGTGCGTCTGCCGCCCGAGGACAGTCTGGTGAACGAAGTGTCGTACGCGATCGGCAGCCTGACGAACAGCGCGAGAAAGGCGATGGCGGATCGTTATGTCCGGTTTCTTGCGACCCCGGGGGCCAAGCAGGCGTATTCGAAGTATGGTTTCGTGAATGCGTCTGATGCCGAGCTGAGTCTCAAGCCGATTCCCTGAGCGAACCGGCTCAGCCGCGCGAGGGTAACGCCTGCCTGCGCCCCTGAACGGCCGTGGCGCCAGCCGGCTGCGGCCCGGCGGGAACTTACCGGGCCCGGGCACGGTCTGCGTCCGGGGCGACCAGAACGAATTCTGGTGCGCGCTCGAATCTTTGCGATAATGCGCCCCCTTGAAAGCCGGCTGCAGGCTCAAATGATCCGTATCGACAACCTGGTGAAGACCTTCGCCGCCAAGCGCGCGGTCGACGGCGTGTCCTTCGCCGTGGAGCGCGGCGAGGTGCTGGGATTTCTCGGCCCGAACGGCGCCGGCAAGTCCACCACCATGCGCATGATCACCGGCTTCATCCCGCCGAGCTCGGGCCGGGTGAGCGTTGGCGGGCACGACGTCGCGGAAGCGCCGCTGCGAGCCAAGCGGCTCATCGGCTACCTGCCGGAAGCCGCCCCGTCCTATCCCGACATGACGGTGCACGGCTTTCTTTCCTTCGCCGCGGAGTTGCGCGGGCTGGACGGGCATGCGCGCAAGAACGCCGTGCACCGCGCAGTGGAGCGCTGTTTTCTGTCTTCCGTGCTGCACCAGTCCATCGATACCCTGTCCAAGGGCTACAAGCATCGCACCTGCCTCGCGCAGGCGCTGATCCACGATCCGGAGGTGCTGATCCTGGACGAGCCCACCGACGGCCTCGACCCGAACCAGAAGCACGAGGTGCGCAATCTGATCCGCGAGCTGGGCAGGACCAAGGCGGTGGTGTTTTCCACGCACATCCTCGAGGAAGTGGATGCCGCCTGCACGCGCGCCATCATCATCGATCGCGGCCGCATCGTCGCCAATGGCACGCCGGCCGAACTGAAGGCGATGTCGGCCACCGCCGGCGCCGTCATGCTGCATGCGCAGGGCGCCAGCGCCGAAAAACTGGCGGCGCTCGGCAAGGTGGAAGCGCTGGACCGCGCGTTCCGTGTTTATCCCCGGGACAAGGGCGCGGCCGGGGACCTGGCGCGCGCGGTGGCCGAGCTCGCCGGCCGCGAAGGCTGGAAGCTCGAGATGCTGCGCACCGAGGAAGGCCAGCTGGACGAAGTGTTCCGCCGCATCACGCTGCCCGACACGGTGAACAAGAAATGAACTCTGCCCTGCACGCCATCCGCACCATCGCCAAGCGCGAGCTGGTGTCCTATTTCACCTCACCGGTGGCCTACGTGTTCCTGGTGATCTTCCTGCTGCTGACGGGCTTTCTCACCTTTACCGCCGGCTCGTTCTTCGAGCGCGGCGAGGCGAGCCTGAGCGCCTTCTTCGCCTGGCACCCGTGGGTCTACCTGGTGCTGGTACCCGCCGTCGGCATGCGCCTGTGGGCCGAAGAGCGCCGCGCCGGCACGCTCGAATTGCTGCTCACCATGCCCATCACCGCCTGGCAGGCGATCCTCGGCAAGTTCCTCGCCTGCTGGTTGTTCCTCGCCATCGCGCTGGCGCTCACCTTCCCGGTGGCAATCACGGCCAACGTGCTCGGCGAACCGGACAACGGCGCGATCTTCGCCGGCTATCTCGGCAGCCTGTTCCTCGCCGGCGCCTACCTTGCCATCACCTGCATGACTTCGGCGATGACGCGCAACCAGGTCATCGCCTTCATTCTCTCGGTGGTGATCTGCCTGTTCCTGATCCTGGCTGGTTTCAGCCCGGTGACCGACCTGATGGTGCGCTGGGCCAGCCCGGCGCTGGTGGACACGGTGGCCGCGTTCTCGGTGGTCGCGCACTTCGAGGGCTTCCAGAAGGGCGTCATCGACACCCGGGACCTGATCTTCTTCCTGTCGGTGATCGGGTTCTCCCTGTTCGCCACCGGCGTGGTACTGCGCAGCCGATGACCCAGTTTCCCAGACGGCACGAGGCAGTCATCTACTCGGCGGTAGGGCTGGCCGCGCTGTTCCTGCTGCTGGTCGCCTTCAACTACCTTGCCTCGAGGACGGCGCTGCGCGCCGACTTCACCGAGGGCAAGCTCTACACGCTGTCCGAGGGCACGAAGAAGGTGCTGCGCGGGCTGCAGGCGCCGGTCAAGGTCAAGCTCTACATCACCGCCGGCGAGACGATGCCGGTGCAGTTGCGCGGCTTCGCGCAGCGCGTCGAGGACCTGGTGCGCGAGTTCAAGGCCGCCGCCGGCCCGAACCTGGTGATCGAGAAGTACAACCCGCGCCCCGACTCCGAACAGGAGGACGCGGCGCAGCTCGACGGCATGGAGCCGCAGCAACTGGCGTCGGGCGAGCAGTTCTACCTCGGCCTCGCGGTGAGCCGGCTCGAGCGCAAGCAGTCCATCCCGGTGGTCGCGCCGGCGCGCGAGCGGCTGCTCGAGTACGACCTGGTCCGCGCCATCGCGCGCGCCGGCATCGCCGAGCGTCCGAAGCTCGGTCTGATGAGCGGCCTGCCGGTGCTGGGCGAGCGCTTCAACCCGATGACGCGCCAGAGCTCCGAGCCGTGGGTGCTGGCCAACGAGTTGCGGCGCGACTTCGACGTGGTGCAGCTCAACATGACCGCCGAGACGATCCCCGGCGAGATCGACGTTCTCCTCCTGATCCACCCGCGGAGCATCGGCGCACAGACCGAGTACGCGCTCGACCAGTTCGTGCTGCGCGGCGGCAAGCTGATCGCCTTCGTCGACCCGTACGCCTACTTCGACCAGACGCCGGGGCCGATGCCGGGCATGCCGGGGCAGGCCTCGAGCTCGACGCTGCCGCGCCTGTTCAAGGCCTGGGGCGTGGAGATGGACACGAGCAAAGTGATCGCCGACGTGGTGTTCGCTTCGGGCGGCGGACAGCGCTACACGCCCACCGTGCTGTCGCTCAATCGCACCGCCTTCAGCCGCGATGACGTGGTCACCAGCCAGATCGAGACGCTGCTCTACGCGTTCGGCGGGGCGTTCGCGCTCAAGCCTGCCGAGGGCCTGGTGGCGACCGAACTGGTGAAAACCTCGCCCAATTCGATGTTGGTGGACAACGCCAACGCCACCGTGGCGGGAGATGCCGCCACCAAGGGTTTCCTGCCCAGCGGCAAGAGCCAGCCGCTGGCGCTGCGCCTCAGCGGAAAATTCAATACGGCGTTCCCCGATGGCAGGCCGGTGGACCAGACCGCGAAGCCCAAGCCCGCTGCAGCGCCCGCCCCCGCCGCGCTGAAGGCGTCGCTGCGCGACAACGCCGTGGTGCTGGTCGCCGACGTGGACATGCTGCAGGACGGCGCGGCCGTCGACGTGCAGGAGGTGTTCGGTCGCCGCGTCATCGTGCCCTCGAACGGCAACCTCGCGTTCGCGCAGGGCCTGGTCGAGCAGCTGTCCGCGGATGAAAGCCTGCTGTCGCTCAAGAGCCGTGCCGCGGCGTACCGCCCCCTCACCGTGGTGCGCCAGATGGAGGCCGAGGCGCAGACGCAGTACTTCGGCAAGATCAAGGAGCTCGAGGACGAGCTGCAAAAGACCACCGAGAACATGCAGAGCCTGCAGAAGTCCTCCGGCACCGGCGCCAAGGCGGCGCAGATCCTGTCGCCGGAGCAGCAGACCGAACTGGAGAATTTCCGCCGCAAGGTTGCGGACACGCGCAAAGCGCTCAAGGACCTGCGCAAGAACCTGCGCCAGGACAGCGAGCGCCTGGTGTTCCTGACCAAGGTAGCCAACATCGCGCTGATGCCGCTGCTGGTCGCCCTTGCGGGCCTGCTCATCGCGCTGCTGCGCCGTCGCCGGCAGGCAGCACTCGGCGCCGCATGAACGCGCGCGTCGCGGGGGTACTGCTGGTGCTGCTGCTCGCGCTGGGCGGCGGGGCGCTGATTCTCGATCAGCAAGGCCAGTCGCGACGTCCGGCGAACGCCGACGCGCTGGGCCAGCCGATCCTGAAGGGGCTGCAGGCCGCGAGCATCGCCGCCATCGCGATTCGCGAGCCTGGCGCGACCCTCACGCTGCAGCGCAAGGAGCAGCTTTGGACTATTGCCGAGCGTGGCGCATTCCCGGCCGACATCGAAAAAGTGCGGGAATTGGTGCTCAAGGCGCTCGAACTGAAAGTGGGCCAGAGCGAGCCGATCGCCGATGCAGACCGCGCCCGGCTGAACCTGGATGACAAAGGCACGCAGCTTGATTTCCGCGGCGCGCACGGCAAGCCGCTGGCGCAGCTCGTCATCGGTCGCAAGTTCTTCAAGCGCGAGCCGGAGAATCCGGACCGCGCGCCGGGCGACGGACGCTTCG
>JAABQT010000330.1 GCA_011391295.1 Betaproteobacteria bacterium | reverse complement strand
CGGCACCACCCGCCGCTCGCAGTAGGACCCCAACAGGCCGGTGTAGGTGATGCGGTCGCCCGCTTTCAGATCCGTCACGCCCGCCCCCACCGCTTCCACGAGGCCCGTGCCCTCGTTGCCAGCGGTCTGCGGCAACTGCATCGGATACAGCCCGGAGCGCTGGTAGGTATCGACAAAATTGACACCGATTGCCGTGTGGCGGATGCGCGCCTGGCCCTGCCCCGGCTCGCCCACCTCCACATCCTCGTACCGCAGCACTTCGGGCCCGCCGGTCTTGTGGAATCTCACTGCCTTGGTCATCGTGATGCACTCCTCGTTGAAATTGGATTCACTCCTTGGATTTTTTCGGCTTGCCAGGCTTGCCTGGCGCGACTGGTTCGTCCGGCGGCGGCGCGTTACCCGCCATCGCCGCCAGGGCGGCGCGCTGTACCTCGAGCCCCTGGATAGCGAAACGTACCATGTTGAGGTTCATCGACAGCCATGCCTCCACGGATTTGAGGTCGGCAACGCGCTTTTCCACCTCTTTCGGGTCGAAGGTGGGCATCGCCATGCCCGGAACCGGCAGGCCGAGCGGCCCCCACAGGCGGCGGAAGATCTCGAACGGGTCCTGCGGCGGTGTCTGCTCGGTCATGTTCGCTCCGTCGGTCATTTGAAGAATTCCTGCACCTCGGACTCGCGCGCCAGGGTGTCCTGGTAGCCCAGGTCGATGAGCGCCCGGCAGAAAGACTCCTCGAACAGGAGGTAGCTCGCCAGGTTGGAACCCGCGCGCGACAGCGCGCCGGTCGGGCGCAGGATGAAGCGCACGCTGCGCGGCAAGTCGTGGATGAAGCGCGTGGCGATGCGCTCGATCGGCTGCGACGGGGCGATGAACAGCACCTTCACCGGACGCAGCATGAGGTTTGAGGCTTCGAGCTTTTCCTTCGGGATCAGCCCGACGGTGCGGTTGATGCGCTCCATGCGCTCGATATCCACCGCCAGGCTGTCGAGGAAGATGGAATTGAGCGCATGGCCCGCGATCTGCGCGAGCGAGGGGTAGACATTGGAGCGCGCGCGCACCTGGTCGCGGCTCTGGCGTCCGGTGCCGACGATCAGCACGCGGTCGGCGCCGAGGTGCAGCGCCGGGCTCACCGGAGCGATCTGGCGCATCGAGCCGTCGCCGAAGTACTCGCGGTGCAGCTTCACCGCGGGAAAGATGAACGGCAGCGAGGCGGAGGCAAGCAGGTACTCCTGCTTCAGCACCACCGCGGCGCCGATGCGCTGGTTGCGTTCCCAGCCCTCCAGTCCCGAGCCGCCCTGGAAAAAGGACACACTCTGGCCGGAGGTGTAGCCGGAAGCGGTGACGCACACCGCGTACAGCGCGCCTGCGTCGATATTTTCCTGGATGCGCTCGAACGGCAGGCTGTGCGCCAGCATGTCGCGCAGGGGCGAGTTGTCCAGCAGCGAGGCCGGATTGCCGCGCGACAGCCATATCATCGCGGCAAACCAGCGCGCGCCGCTGCGCAGGATGCCCAGCGCATCGGTGCGGTACACGTGCTCGCAGCGCATGTGTTCCCACACTTCGAGCAGATTGGCCACCGCGCGCGGGAAGTCGTCGGCATACACCGCCAGCGTCGCCGCATTGATCGCCCCGGCCGAGGTGCCGCACAGGATCGGGAACGGGTTGCGCACCGGATTGCCGAGGATGTCGCGCACTGCTTTCACCACACCCACCTGGTACGCGGCGCGCGCGCCGCCGCCGGTCAGCACCAGGCCGGCGCGCGGCTTGGCGCGGGCCTGCGGCAGGTCCGCCACGTCGCTCGCGCCCACGCTGCTCGCCATGGCCTCTAGAACAGGCTCGGCTCCACGCCGGCGCGCGGCGCGTTTGCGTCCACCACCGCGAGCGCGGTCATGTTGACGACGCGCCGCACCGTCGCCGACGGCGTGAGAATGTGCGCCGCTCGCGCCGCACCGAGCAGGATCGGGCCGATGGTGACGCCATCGCCCGCCGCGGTCTTGAGCAGGTTGAAGGCGATGTTGGCGGCATCCAGCGTCGGCATGATGAGCAGATTGGCCGGGCCCCGGAGGCGCGAGTTCGGAAAGACCTTGAGCCGGATTTCCTCCGACAGCGCGGCATCGCCGTGCATCTCGCCTTCGACCTCCAGGCTCGGCTCGCGCTCCCGGATCAGGGCAAGCGCGTGCTGCATCTTGCGCGCGGACGCCAGCTCGAGCGAGCCGAAATTCGAGGCCGAGAGCAGCGCCACTTTCGGCACCAGGCCGAAGCGGCGCACTGCCTCGGCGGCGAGGATGGTCATCTCGGCCAGGTGCTCGGCGTCCGGATCCGGCGTGACGTAGGTATCGCAGATGAACACCGTGCGGTTGGGCATCACCAGCGCATTCATGGCGGCGTAATGGCGCACGCCGGGCTGCAGCCCGATCACCTGGTCGATGTAATGCAGGTGCAGCGCATGCGTGCCGAAGGTGCCGCACAGCATGCCGTCGGCCTCGCCCTTGACCATGAGCATCGCGCCAATCAGCGTATTGCGGCGGCGCATTTCCACTCTGGCGTACTCCGGCGAGACGCCTTTTCTTTCGACCAGCTGGTGGTAGCTGCTCCAGTAGTCGCGGTAGCGCGGGTCAGCC
>JAABQT010000329.1 GCA_011391295.1 Betaproteobacteria bacterium | reverse complement strand
GCTCGGCGTGTCGCGCACGCCGGTGCGCGAGGCCCTGGCGCGCCTGGCGAGCGACGGCCTGGTGGTGGCCGAGGGCCGCAGCTTCATGGTGCCGGCGCTCAACGAGGGCGACATCGAGGACATCTACGCGCTCAGGTTCCTGCTGGAGCCCGAGGCGCTGCGCCTGGTGGCCGCGAGCCGGCCCGAGCGCAAGGCGCTCGCGCCGCTGCGCGCGGCGATGGAGGAGATGGTGACGGCTCACGAGGCGGGCGACGGCGCGGCGTTCATGGACGCCAACTACCGTTACCGCGACGCGTGGACCGCGCTGGTGCCCAACCAGCGGCTGGTGCGGGCGATCCGGCTCTACGCCGATCACGTGCGCTACCTGCGCGCCTTCACGCTCGACAACGCCGCGGTGCGCTCGCTCGTGGTGAAGGGCCTGAAGCAGCTCACCGCGGCGCTCACGGCCGGCGACGGCGAGGCCGCGGCGAAGGCGATGCGCGCGCACCTCGAAAACGCGCGGCGCATACTTCTCGACAAGACGGAGCGTGGCTGATGGCGTACAAGGCGGAAATACCCTACGGCTGCTACTGGAGCACGCCGTTCGCGCGCTGGCAGGGCGCGTTCGCGAACCTGAACTCGGTCGAGTTCGCGGCGCACGTGGTGAAAAAGGAACTGGCGAAGCGCAGCATCCCGGCAAAGGTGTTCGACCACGGCGTGCTCGGCTTCAGCGTGCCGCAGAAGCATTCGTTCTACGGGCTGCCCTGGCTGACCGGCATGGCCGGCATCGGGCAGGCCGGTGGCCCGACGCTGATGCAGGCCTGCGCCACCGGCGTGCGCGTGCTGCTTGCCGGCACGCAGGAGATCGAGTGCGGCCTCGCCAGCGTCGCGCTGTCGGTGACTTGCGACCGCACCTCGAACGGGCCGCACCTGTATTACCCCAATCCGCGCGGCCCCGGCGGCACCGGCGTGCACGAGGATTGGGTGATGGACAACTTCGGCTGCGATCCGCTGGGGGGCCACGCGATGGTGACCACCGCGGAGAACGTCGCGAAAAAGCACGGCATCGGCACCGCCGAGCAGCACGAAGTCGTGCTGCGCCGCGAAGCGCAGTACCGCGAAGCGATTGCCAACGACTTTGCATTCCACAAGCGGTTCATGACGCTGCCCTTCGAGGTGCCGGACCCCGCCTACCGCAAGACGGCGGTGACGATCGCGGGCGACGAGGGCATCAACTATTCGACCGCCGAGGGGCTGACGAAGCTCAAGCCGGTGGTGCAGGGGGGCACGGTCACCTACGGCGCGCAGACGCACCCGGCGGACGGCAATGCGGCGATCGTGCTCGCGACCCCGGAGCGCGCGAAGGAACTGTCGCGCGACCCGAAGATCCGCATCCGGCTGCTCGGCTTCGGCCAGTCGCGCGCCGCGCTCGCCTACATGCCCGAGGCGCCGATCCCGGCGGCGCAGCAAGCGCTGGCGCAGGCCGGGCTTTCGATCGAGCGCATGGACGCGATCAAGACGCACAATCCGTTTGCGTTGAACGACGTCCTGTTCTCGCGCACCACCGGCGTGGACATCGAGCGCATGAACAATTACGGTTGCTCGCTCGTCTGGGGCCACCCGCAGGCGCCGATGGGCACGCGCGCGGTGATCGAACTGATCGAGGAGCTGGCGCAGCGCGGCGGCGGCCGCGGGCTGTTCACCGGCTGCGCGGCCGGCGACACCGCGATGGCCGTGGTGCTTGAGGTGACGGGAGCCTGAGCGTGGACCTGTCGACCTGGATCGAGCGGCACGCGCGCTTCTCGCCCGGCGCGGTGGCGATCCGGTTCGAAGGCGAGGAGATGCGCTACGCGGAGTTCGCGCGCCGCATCCGGTGCGCGGCCGCGATCCTGGCGGACCTCGGGGTCAGGCGCGGCGATGCGCTTGCCTACCTTGGCCTGAACCATCCCGCGGTGCTGGTGCTGCTGTTCGCCTGTGCGCGCATGGGGGCGATGCTGGTGCCGCTCAACTGGCGGCTCGCGCCACCCGAGCACGCACGCGTGCTGGCCGATTGCCCGCCCCGCTTGTTGCTGCACGATGCGGCCTGCGCCGCCCATGCGCAGGCGATCCGGGGCGCGACCGACGCGGCCGAGCTGTCGGTGCTGGATCGAGATGCCGGCGTACCGCCGGCTGCCGAGGGCGATGAAAATTCGCCGCTGCTCCTGTGCTACACCTCGGGCTCGACCGGCGCGCCCAAGGGCGTGGTGCTGGCGCAGCGCGCGATCCTGTGGAACGCGCTCAACAGCGCGCACATGCACGACCTCACCAGCGCCGACCGGGTGCTGACGACGCTGCCTCTGTTTCACGTGGGCGGGATGAACATCCAGACCACGCCCGCGCTGCACGCCGGTGCGAGCGTGACGCTGCACGCGAAGTTCGACCCGGCGGCGACGCTCGAGGCGATCGAGCGCGATCGCATCACGCTCACCGTGCTGGTACCGGCGCAGCTCAGCGCGTTGATGGAGCTGCCGCGCTGGGCGAGCGCCGACCTGTCCAGCCTGCGCGTCATCACCACCGGCTCGACGATCGTGCCCGAAGCGTTCGTGCGCAAGGCGAGCGCGCGCGGCACACCGGTGATCCAGGTGTATGGTTCGACCGAAACCTGC
>JAABQT010000328.1 GCA_011391295.1 Betaproteobacteria bacterium | reverse complement strand
GGCCCAGGCCCGGGTCGCCGCTTCGGCGGCGTCCCGATTCTCGGTCACGCCCAGCACCTTCATTGCCGCGCGGCGATGGTTGGCAAAGTTGCAATGGATGCTGACCCAGCGCCCGTCGCGCACCGGATAAAACCCGCTCATCGGATCCCAGATAGGGGGTGGCGCCTTGCCGTCGATCCTGAGGTAGGCGCCGCTGCGCAACGAGGCGGCCGCAGCACGCAGGTCGACGGCGACCTTCTGGCGCCGGCCGGTGCGCAGCGCCCAGAGTTCGGTCGCGGCGATGCCGACGGCGGCGAGCGCGGCGGCACCCGCGGTGCCGACACGGTAAGGCGTGTGCAACACCGGATCGGCGCCCGAAAAATCCGCCGCGCCCTGCAATTCTGCAAGCGCCAGGAGTTCGCGCAGCGCGGCCTGCGGCATGCCTCACGGTAGCACGTGGTCGGTTAGACTTGCGCGGCCATGCGCGAACCCACGCCGAAGACCATCCACCTCAAGGATTACACCCCGCCCGCGTTCCTGATCTCGGACGTCGAGCTCGACGTCGATATCCGCGACGACCACGCCCTGGTACGCGCGAAGCTGAATGTCAAACGCAATGCGGGCGACGGACCACTGGTGCTCGATGGCGACGAACTCGAGCTCTTATCCGTGAAACTGGACGGCAAGGCGCCGCGGCACGACGCGGCCGCCGACAGGCTCACCGTGCACGACGTGCCCGATGCGTTCGTCCTGGAGACGCTGACGCGCATCGTGCCGCAGAACAACACCAAGCTCGAGGGCCTGTACGCCACCCGGCATGGCTACGTCACGCAGTGCGAGGCGGAGGGATTCCGGCGCATCACCTGGTTCGTGGACCGTCCCGACAACATGGCGCGCTTCCTCGTCACCGTGCGCGCCGACAAGGCGAAGTACCCGGTGCTGCTGTCCAACGGCAACCTGGCCGGCGCCGGCGGCGAATCCGGCGCACGGCACTGGGCGAAATTCGACGACCCGTTTCCCAAGCCCTCGTACCTGTTCGCGCTGGTGGCGGCAAACCTCGAAGAATTGCAGGACGAGTTCAGGACGCGCTCCGGCAGGATGGCGCAGCTCTCGGTCTACGTCGAGCCCGGCAAGCTCGACCAGGCCGGATGGGCCATGGACTGCCTGAAGCGCGCCATGCAATGGGACGAGCAGCGCTTCGGCCTGGAGCTCGACCTCGAGCAGTACAAGATCGTGGCGGTGGGCGATTTCAACTCCGGCGCCATGGAGAACAAGGGCCTCAACATCTTCAACACCAAATACGTGCTGGCGCGGCCCGACACGGCCACCGACGCCGACTACCTGGCCATCGACTCGGTGGTGGCGCACGAGTACTTCCACAACTGGACCGGCGACCGCGTCACCTGCCGCGACTGGTTCCAGCTGTCGCTGAAGGAGGGCCTGACGGTTTTCCGCGACCAGGAATACACCGCCGACCTCTATTCGCGCGCGGTGGAGCGCATCCAGGGCGTGCGCATGCTGCGCGCCGGCCAGTTCGCCGAAGACGCGGGTCCGATGGCGCACCCGGTACGGCCGCAGTCCTACATGGAAATCCGCAACTTCTACACCACGACGGTGTATGAAAAAGGCGCCGAGGTGGTGCGCATGCAGCACACGCTGCTCGGCGAGGAGAAATTCCAGGCCGGCATGCGGCTGTACTTCCAGCGCCACGACGGGCAGGCGGTGACCTGCGACGACTTCGTGCAGGCGTTGCAGGACGCCTCGGGCGTCGATCTCACGCAGTTCAGGCGCTGGTACGACGTCGCCGGCACGCCGGTGCTGGATTGCTCCGCGACCTTCGCCGACGGTATCTACACGCTGACGGTAAAGCAGTCGATGGACCCGCCGTTTCATATCCCGCTGGCGGTGAAGATCGGGGCGTACGAGCGCATCCTCGCGCTGACGAAAACGCAGGAGAGTTTCTCGTTCAAGGTGGACGCGAAGCCCGTGCCTTCGCTGCTGCGCGGTTTTTCCGCGCCGGTGATCCTGAACTATCCCTACAGCGAGGCCGAACTCGTGCACCTGCTGGCGCACGACGACGACGCCTTCAATCGCTGGGAAGCCGGGCAGCGGCTGGCCGCCGGGATCATGTTGCAGCGGCAAGGCGTCCCGTCGCAGGCCTACCTCGAGGCGGCACGACGTGTGCTCGCGGAACCCGACCACGCCTTCGTCGCCGAGGCGCTGACGCTGCCCTCGGAGACCTTCCTCGCCGAGCAGTGCGAGGTGGTGGACCCGGATGCCCTGCACGAGGCGCGCAACAACCTGCGCCGGCACATCGCCAAGGCTCTGCAGCCAGAGCTCGCAGCCGCCTATCGAGCCCTGCAGTCGGATAAACCCTACGCGCCGGATCCGGCGTCCTCGGGCAAGCGCGCGCTGAAGAACCTCTGCCTGGGCTACCTCGCCGAGCTGGGCCAGATCGCACTCGCCGACGAGCAGTTCCGGCGCGCCGACAACATGACCGACAGCATGGCCGCCCTGGCCTGCCTCGCCAACGCCGACTGCCAGGAGCGCGAGCCCGCGCTGCAGTCGTTCCACGACCAATGGAAGGACGAACCGCTGGTGGTGGACAAGTGGCTGGCGGTGCAGGCCACCTCGCGCCTGCCCGGCA
>JAABQT010000327.1 GCA_011391295.1 Betaproteobacteria bacterium | reverse complement strand
GCTCGGCCCCATCGGCTTCATCATCCTCACCTACTTCGTCATCGTCGGCACCTCGAACGCGGTCAACCTCACCGACGGGCTGGACGGCCTGGCCATCATGCCCACGGTGCTGGTGGGCAGCGCGCTCGGCATCTTCGCCTACGTCGCGGGGCACAGCGGTTTCAGCAGGTATCTGGGGCTGCCCTATATTCCGGGCGCGGGAGAGCTGACCGTGTTCTGCGGCGCGCTGGCCGGCGCCGGACTGGGCTTTCTCTGGTTCAACGCCTACCCGGCCGAAGTGTTCATGGGCGACGTCGGCGCGCTCGCGCTGGGCGCCGCGCTGGGCACCATGGCGGTGATCGTACGTCAGGAAATCGTGCTGTTCATCATGGGCGGCGTATTCGTCGTCGAGACGCTGTCGGTGATGCTGCAGGTGCTGTATTTCAAGGCCAGCGGCGGGCGCCGCATATTCCGCATGGCGCCGCTGCACCATCACTACGAGCTGGAGGGATGGAAGGAATCCCAGGTGGTGGTGCGCTTCTGGATCATCACCATGATGCTGGTGCTGTTCGGCCTGTCGACGCTGAAGCTGCGGTGACCATGACGATGCGCCAACCCCCATTCTCCCTGCTGCCGCGCCCCGCGCCGCTGGCCCTGGACGGCAAGCGCGTCCTGGTACTCGGCCTGGGCGACAGCGGCCTGTCAGCGGCGCGCTGGGTCGAGCGCCAGGGCGGCCGTGCGCGCGTCGCGGACACGCGCGCGGCGCCGCCGCGCGCACCGGATTTCTCCGGCGAATTGCACACCGGGGCCTTCACGCCTGCGCTGCTCGAGGGCGTGGACCTGGTGTGCGTCAGCCCCGGGCTGGCGCCGCTCGAGCCGGTGGTGCAATCGGCGGTGGCGACGGGTATTGCAGTACTCGGCGATGTCGAGCTGTTCGCCTGGCACGTGCGTGCGCAGGACGCCTCGCGCGTGCTCGCGATCACCGGCACCAATGGCAAGACCACGGTTGCGGCGCTCACCGGGCACGTGCTGCGCACCGCCGGCATCGATGTCGAGGTGGCGGGCAATATCGGCCCGGCCGCCCTGGACGCGCTGATGCAGCGCGCCGCGCCACCCGCTGCCTGGGTGCTGGAACTCTCCAGCTACCAGCTCGAGACCACCTGGTCGCTTGCCCCGGATGCGGCCGCGATGCTCAACCTGAGCGAGGACCATCTGGACCGCTACGCAGGCGTGGCGGACTACGCTGCGGCGAAAGCGCGCGTGTTCCAGGGCGAGGGCACACAGGTGCTCAATCGCGGCGACCCGCGCTCACTCGCCATGGCGATCGCGGGCCGGCCCCAGGTCACGTTCGGGCTGGATGCGCCGCGCTCGGCGCTGGATTTCGGCGTGACGGGCCAGATGCTGCACGAAGGACGTCTGCCGCTGCTGCCGGTCGCCGAGCTGCGCATCCACGGCGCGCACAACGTGGCCAACGCGCTCGCGGCCAGCGCGCTCGCGCGTTCTCTCGGTGTTTCGCGCGAGGCGCTGGCGCAGGGCCTGCGCTCTTTCGAGGGGCTCGCGCACCGGCTGCAGCGCATCGCCGAACGCCGCGGCGTTGCCTGGTACGACGATTCCAAGGGCACCAACGTCGGCGCCACCGTCGCCGCGCTGCGCGGCCTGGGCCGGCCGGCGCTGCTGATCGCCGGTGGCGACGGCAAAGGCCAGGACTTTGCTCCGCTCGCCCCGGCGGTGAGCAGGCATGCGCGCGCCGTGTTGCTGATCGGTCGCGACGCGCCGCTCATCGAGCGCGCGCTGGCCGCGAGCGGTGTGCCGCTGGAGCGCTGCGACACGCTGCAGCAGGCGGTGACGCGCGCCGCGAAGCTTGCGCAGCCCGGCGATGCCGTGCTGCTGTCTCCCGCCTGCGCCAGCTTCGACATGTTCCGCGACTACCGTCAGCGCGGCGAAACCTTCGCGCAGGCCCTCGCTGCGCTCGGGGACTGAGATGAGCGCCACCTACGTCTTCGCGCAGGATGCCGCCACTCCCGAGTACGACCGCTCGCTCGCCTGGGCCGCGCTGCTGCTGATGGTGATCGGCCTGGTGATGGTGTACTCGGCCTCCATTGCCACCGCCGAGGCGGGTCGCCACACCGGCGCCAACTCCGCCTTCTATCTGCTGCGCCACGGGGTGTTCATGGGCGTGTCGCTCGCCGCGGCGATCGCCGTGTTCCTGATCCCCGCGCGCTACTGGCAGAAAGGCGCGCCGCTCGCGTTTCTGGCCTGCGTGGCGCTCCTGGTGCTGGTGTTGGTGCCCGGTATCGGGCGCGAGGTGAACGGCGCGCGCCGCTGGCTCGACCTGGGCGCGATCACCCTGCAGCCCTCCGAGCTGATCAAGCTCGCGGCGGTGCTGTACGCCGCCGACTACACGGTGCGCAAGCACGCGGTGCTGAAAAGCTTCCGGCGCGGCCTGCTGCCGATGCTGGGGGTGATGATGTTCGTGTCCTGGCTGCTGCTGCGCGAGCCGGATTTCGGCGCGCTGGTGGTGATCGCGGTGACCACCTTCGGCATCCTGTTCCTCGGCGGCATGAACGGCCGCCACTTCCTCGCGCTGGGCGTGATGCTCGCGCTCGGCTCGGCGCTGCTGGTCCTGACCTCCGAATACCGCATGCAG
>JAABQT010000326.1 GCA_011391295.1 Betaproteobacteria bacterium | reverse complement strand
CGGTGCTGCTCTCGGGAATTCCGGTGCTGCTGCTGTCGTTCACCCAGTCGCTGCTCTACTTCTTCGTGTTCTATTGCACCGCGCGCATGAGCTTCGCCGTGCCCTTCGACCTGGGCATCTACGGCTCGATCGTCAACTGGTTCGTGCGGCGTCGCGCCTTCGCCACCGCGGTGTCGACGCTGGCGCTGATGACCGGGCTGGTGGCGATGCCGCTGATCGCGCATTTCGTCATGCAGGCGAGTGGCTGGCGCAGCGCCTGGGTGGTGATCGGCGTCACCGTGCTGGTGATCGGCTTCGTGCCGGTGTGGCTGCTGCACGTGCGCCGGCCCGAGGACCTGGGGCAGCTGCCGGATGGGGAGCCGGCGGTGCTCGGCACCGGGGCCGGTTCCGGGGCGAAGGTGCACCTGCCCGAGCCGGCGTATACGCGCCATCAGGCCCTTCGCACCCCGGCGTTCTGGCTGCTGTCGCTGTTTACCTTGCTGGTCTATCCGGTGCAGGCCGGCATCAGCCTGCACCAGGCGCCGCTGCTCATCGAGCGCGGCCTCGACGCAGGCGTCGCGGCCGCGGCGGTCAGCACCTTTGCGCTGCTCTCGGCGATCGCGGGATTTTCCTACGGCTTCTGGCCGCGGCGCGTGCCGATGCGCTTCGCGCTCGCGCTGGTGGGCCTGACCCTCGCGGCAAGCTGCGTGCTGATGAGCAACCTGCAGACTGCGGCGCAGGCCTACGGCGCCGCGGCGCTGTTCGGCCTGGGCATCGGCGGCCTGATCACCATGCTGCCGATGGCCTGGGCGGACTATTTCGGCCGGCAGAGCTACGGCGCGATCCGCGGCGTGGCGCTCACGGTGCAGGTGCTTGCGCAGGCCGCGGGGCCGGTGATGTCCGGGGCGCTGCGCGATGCGAGCGGGAACTACGACTTGTCGCTCACCACGTTTGCCGTGCTGTCCTTTGCCGGCTGTGCGGCGGCGCTGTTCGCCGCGCCGCCGGGTAAACAGGCGGCGCGCTCGTGATCCGGGTCGATGCCGACGCCTGCCCGGCGGTCATCAAGGACATCCTCTACCGCGCGGCGGAGCGGACCCGGCAGCCCATGACCCTGGTGGCGAACAGGATGCTGCGCACCCCGCCGTCCAAATACATCCGCGCGGTGCAAGTGCCGCGCGGCATCGACCTGGCGGACAGCCATATCGTGCGGGAGATGAAGGCGGGGGAGCTGGCGATCACGGCCGACATCCCGCTTGCGGCGGATGTGATTGCGAAAGGCGGGCACGCGCTCAATCCGCGGGGTGAGTTCTATACGACGGAAACCATCCAGGAGCGCCTTGCGTTGAGGAATTACCTGGATGAGTTGCGCGGGACCGGGGTGCGGACAGGTGGGCCGGAGGCGCTGGGGAATGCGGATCGCAAGCGCTTCGCGGATCAATTGGACCGGTTTCTGGCGAAGCAGGCGAAGGGCTGACCAATCGAATAATCCAGAGGAGATGGCGGCATGGATCTCGGGCTGAAAGGGCTCGAGCGTTGCGCGAGTGAGATCGAGGCGGCGGGCACGGTCGGGGCGGGGGAGTGGGGGCAGTCTACTAAAATGGCCCTTCACCCCGTGACCTTCGCGCATTCCGTAGACGGCGTCACCTGGCGGTTTCCCGACCTGAAGACGCTGCTCGCGAGGGCGTCGCCGCTGCGCTCGGGCGACGCGCTCGCCGGGGTGGCCGCGCAAAGCGCCGAGGAGCGGATGGCCGCGCGCATGGCGTTGGCGGATCTTCCGCTTTCGGTGTTCCTGAATGAAACAGTCGTGCCGTACGAGGAAGACGACGTCACACGGCTGATCCTCGATTCGCACGACAAGGCGGCGTTCGCCATCGTCTCGAATCTCACGGTCGGAGAGTTCAGGGAATGGCTGCTCTCTTCGGCCGCAGAGAGCGTCACTGCCCTCGCACGAGGCATCACTCCGGAGATGGCGGCCGCGGTGTCCAAACTCATGCGCAACCAGGACCTGGTGTCCGTGGCGCGCAAGTGCCGCGTGGTGACGCGCTTCAGGAACACCATCGGCCTGCCGGGCCGGCTCTCGGTGCGGCTGCAGCCCAACCACCCCACCGACGATCCGCGCGGCATCGCCGCCTCGATGCTCGATGGCCTCATGTACGGCTGCGGCGACGCGGTGATCGGGGTGAACCCGGCGGGCGACGGCCTTGCCGCGTTCCTGCCGCTGTGGAAGATGATGGACGAGCTGATCTCGCGTTTTTCGATTCCCACTCAGTCCTGCGTCCTCACCCACGTCACGAACCAGATCCGCGCGATCGAGCAGGGCGCGCCCGTGGACCTCGTTTTCCAGTCCATCGGCGGCACCCAGAAAACCAACGAGAGCTTCGGCGTGAGCCTTTCTCTTCTTCGCGAAGCGATGCAGGCGGCGCGCTCGCTCAAGCGCGGCACGCTCGGGGAGAATGTCATGTACTTCGAGACTGGGCAGGGGAGTTCGCTCTCGGCCGGCGCGCACCACGGCTGCGACCAGCAGACCCTCGAAGCCCGCGCCTACGGCGTCGCGCGCGCCTACCAGCCGCTGCTCGTCAACACCGTGGTCGGCTTCATCGGGCCCGAGTACCTTTTTGATGGCAAGCAGATCATCCGCGCGGGGCTCGAGGACCAT
>JAABQT010000325.1 GCA_011391295.1 Betaproteobacteria bacterium | reverse complement strand
AGGTACCGTAGCGCTGCGTCTTGGCGTTGTCGGCGATCTTCACCGCCATCGCAGGATCGGCGCGATCGTCGACGTACACGTGGCACACGCCGTCCAGGTGCTTGAGCATCGGGATGCGCGACTCGCGCATCAGGCGCGCGATCAACTCCTTGCCGCCGCGCGGCACGATGAGGTCCACGTACTCGTGCAGCCTGATCAGCTCGCCCACCGCGGCGCGGTCGGCGATCTCCACCATCTGCACCGCCGCCTCCGGCAGCCCCGCCGTCTTCAGCCCGGCGCGCACGCAGGCGGCGATGGCCCGGTTCGAGTGCAGGGCTTCGGAGCCGCCGCGCAGGATGCAGGCGTTGCCGGCTTTCACGCACAGGCCGGCCGCGTCCGCGGTCACGTTGGGGCGTGATTCGTAGATGATGCCGATGACACCGATCGGCACGCGCATGCGGGCTACTTCGATGCCGCTCGGGCGCCGCTGGCGCTCGCTGACTTCGCCCACCGGGTCGGGCAGCGCGGCGACCTGCTCCAGCCCGGCGGCCATCTGTTCGATCAGTTGCGGCGTGAGCGTGAGGCGCTCGACGAAGGCCGCGTCGCGGCCGACCTTGGTGGCTTGCGCGGCGTCGCCGCGGTTGGCCTCTAGCAGCGCCGGCGCGCGCTCGCGAATGCCCGCCGCCATGGCCTTGAGCGCATCGTTCTTGGCTTGCGTTCCGGCGCGCGCCATGTCGCGCGCCGCCGCGCGCGCCGCCTGGCCGAGGCCGCGCATGGTGGACTTCACGTCAAGCTTTTGATCCACCTGCCAATCTTAACCCGAGGGCGGTGAACTGATCCCAGGCGTCGCCGCGCGCCACGCCCTTGATCACCCGGTCGATCAGCGCCGCCTGCGCGAGCGAGGCCTCGAGCGTGGCGCGCGCATGGCGCGGCGCCGCGGCCTGCACGGCACGCTGCAGCGGCTTGTTGAACAGGCGATGCTCGCCGAACAGCTGCTCGACGGGTTTGCCTTCGGCAGCGCCGCGCAGGACGAACAGCGCGCTCGAAATGGCGAACAGCACGAAAGTCGGCGCTTCCCCCTCGCCGCGCAGCCCCTGCAGCACGCGCGTGTAGCGCGCCAGGTCGCCCGCAACCAGCGCTTCGGCGGCGGCGTAGGGGTCGTAGCGCGCGACCGCGGCGACGGCGTCCTCCACGGTGTCCAGCCCGAGCTCGCCGGGCGGCGCGAGCAGTGCGAGCTTCTGCACTTCCTGGTGCGCGGCGAGCAGATTGCCCTCCACGCGGTCGGCGAGGAACTCGAGCACTTCGCGCGGCGCCTTCTGAGCCTGGCGCGCGAGGCGCGTGCCGATCCATTCGGGCAGGCGCGCGCGCTCAACCGGCCATACCTCCACCACCACGCCCGCGGCGGCGAGCGCGCCGAACCAGGCCGAGGACTGTCCCGTGCGGTCCAGGCGCGGCAGGCTGACCAGCGTCAGCATCTCCGGGTCGAGGCGCTTGCAGTACGCTGCGATGATCGCGGCGCCCTCGGTGCCCGGCTTGCCGGTCGGCGCGCGCAATTCGACGATCTTGCGAGCGCCGAACAGGGAGCGGCTGGCGCCGGCGTGCGCGAATTCGCTCCAGTCGAAGCCGCGCTCGGCCGTGTACACCTCGCGCTCGTCGTAGCCGCGCTTGCGCGCCGCGGTGCGTACCGCGTCCGCCGCCTCCAGCGCGAGCAACGGCTCGTCGCCGTGGATCACGTACAGCGGCGCGAAGGAACGCGCGAGATGCGCTTGCAGTTGCTCAGCGCGCAGCTGCATCGGCGTCGGGCGCGCGCGCGGCGGCGATGCGCCGCATGATCTGCTGCACCATGTCGATCTGCATCTCGCGAAACAGGAGTTGCTCCTCGGATTCCTTGGCCAGCACGTCGGCGTCGTCGTAGGTTACGTCGCGGCTGAGCGCCACGGTGCTCAGCGGCAGGAATACGCCGCCCTTGCCGTCGCTGACCAGAAAGCGCACGCGGTACACGAGGCGGAATTCGCGCACCCGCCCGCCGGCGGTGAGCGACAGGATCTCCTTGAAGCGCGTTTCCTCGGTGAACTGCAGCTGCGCCTGCGCGCTCTTGGCGTCGTCGACCACGCGCGTGGCGGTACCGGACTGGATGTTGCGTTTCAGGTCGAGCGCCATGCCGCCGGTGGCATTCGGCAGGTAGAGGGTTTCGAACGGCAGGCTGGCGGTGCCGCGCAGCTGGAAGCCGCAGGCGGCGAGCAGGACAGCGGCGGCGGTGGCGAGCGCGAGTCTCAAACGACGACGTTGATGAGGCGTCCCGGCACGATGATGATCTTCTTGATCACCTTGTTCTGGATATAGCGCTTCACCAATTCGCTCGCCCGTACGAGGGTCTCAATCAGACCACGATCAGCGGATTGAGGTACCGGGAGCGTACCCCTGGTCTTCCCATTTACTTGCAGGACGTACTCTACGACGTCCTGTTTCAGCGCATCGTTATCCGGTTCCGGCCAGGGCGCCACCATCACATCTTTGCCGAAGCCGAGGCTGCGCCACAACTGGTGGCAGATGTGCGGCGTGATGGGCGAGAGCAGCCGCAGCAGGATCGATACACCTTCTTCTGTAACCTTGTTCCTCCCACCAGCAAACCTTTCGAGTGCGTTCAAAATCTTCATT